>JBAZIG010000006.1:0-32305 GCA_041651955.1 Minisyncoccota bacterium
AACCAATGGTTTGGTCCCAGGTAAAGAAAAGATGGTATGTTATTGACGACGGTGGCGAATGGCTTGAATATGCTGATAAGGAAAATAAGATAGAATGGAGAATTGAAGAATAATAATAATAAAAAAATAAAAAAATGTTATCATACGCAGAATTAAACAGAGGAGTTATTATAATCATTAATGACCAACCATACGAAATAGTTGAAGCACAAAACACTTTCAAGGGAAGAGGTCACTCTTACCTACAAATGAAGTTAAAAAACTTAATTAACGGAACTGTTATTGCTAAAACAGCTCAACCAAGAGACTCTTTTGAAGAGGCAGAAATAGAAAAAAAAGAAGCTATCTTTATTTACCAAAATAAGGGAAAATATGTTTTTTCTGAAAAAGATAACAATTCTAAAAGATTTGAATTGGAAAGAGATCTAATCGGTAGCGAGGCCGATTTCTTAAAAACAAACCAAGTGGTTGAAACTGTGGTCTTTAATGATAAAATTATCAACATTATCATTCCCATAAAGGTAGGATTAAAAGTTGTTGAAGTTCCACCAGGTATTAAGGGAGACAGAGCTCAAAGTGGAAATAAATCAGTAACTATAGAAACAGGAGTAAAAATAAATGTCCCCTTATTCATAGAAGAAGGAGACATTATAGAAATTAATACCGAATTAAGAGAATACGTTAGAAGAATTAACGAGTAAAAAGGTTACAGAAGCAGTGACCATCTCTTTCAATTTCCTCTTTATGATAAACACAAGGACAGATTATTCTTTTGTCTTCCTTTTTGTTTCCCGTTATTTTCCTACAAGGACAGTATTTTTCTCCAAAGTTTTCCTTTCTAGCAATCAAGCCATTTAAGACGCCCTCTAATATCTTCTCATTAGGATTCAAATTAAATCCATTTTCTTTTGCGTATTCACCATATTCTTTTTTTAATTTTTCTATTTTTTCATTCATATGTTTTTATTTATCCAATTTTTTATATCCTCCTCCTCTTTTAATCCTACAAAGAAACTTTTAACTTCTCCCTTATTGAATAATATAACTGTTGGTATTCTATCAATTCCAAATTTATTACCTGTTATCGGATTTTGATCTAAATCCATTTTATAAAAATCAACCTTTCCCTCATATTCACCCTCCAATTTTTCAAGTATTGGCCCCAAAATTTTACAAGGTGGACACCATTGTGTATACACATCTAACAAAACTGGACTGTCTGAAGATATAACTTCCTGAAACTTATCGTCATTTAATATATTCATATTTATATAAATTATTATTACAATTTTATTATATTATAATATAAAAAAAGAGGCAATTAATTTTGCCGTCTTTGTAAAAGAATGTTCTTTTTCTGCATCCTCCTTACTACCCAACTCATTTTCAAGTTAAACGAGTCAGTCAATATCTTTTTAATCAACCATTTCAATCCGTTAATGCATATCTTAATGATATCATCTTCGGATATCTCATCGTCTCTTCGCATAAATTCACGATAAAGAACTTTGTAGCAAAACATGAACAATCGAAGAAGCATATTCTCCATTATCCTTACTTTTGCTTCAAGTTTATCGTGACAGTCCCTGCAAAGAAACTCAACATGGTCGTTTGGTCCCCAGACCGAACGTTTCCATATATGATGTGCGGTTAAAACAACGTTTTTTTTGCCACACTTGGGACAAGTACCTAACTTATGGAAACCGTTTCCATTACCGTTTCCGTTTCCATTACCGTTTCCGTTCTTTTTTTGGTACCTTTTCTCCCTTGGTCTACTACCGTTGTTGGTTCTCATCGCTACACCTGTAAAAATACCAAATTGATTATATATCCTTTTAATTAAATAATCAAATTAATCTTCAATTTCTTTTTTAATTTCTTCAAATTGATTTTCAATGTTACTAAATTGTTTCTTCGTTTCTTTTAATATCTCAACCGACTCTTTTACCTTCTTAAGACCCTCCTCAACATCAATCTCTTCTTGCTTTTCAAACCAATCAACTATCAAAGAAAGTTTATCTAAATTACTTTTAAGGTTTTTTTCTTTCATATATTTTTTTTATTTTACTATTTATTGTTCCGTTACTAAGCATTAATTCAATATCTTCTTCCACTCTAACATCTTTAACGCTTTTAATTATCTTATTGTTATTATTTTTTGCTATACAATACCCCAACTTTAAATTCCTCTGAGGATTGTTATACTTAATCACCCTTTCCGTGTTAATAATTCTCTCTTTTATCCTATTAATTTCTCCTTCCATTTTTTTAGGAATAACTTCTCTAATTTTATATTCAATAATTTTAAAATTATTAATTACTTTTTCAATTTTGCTTTTAATTACAAAAAATAGATTATTAATTTTGTTTTCTGTTGAATATAATAATGACTCAAATAAATTAAATATCTCTTGTTTTCTATTGTTTAAATCATTCTCTATTTTCTGCCATGAATTATTAAGAAAACTTGCTGCAATTGAAGGGGTTGAAACACTTTTATCAGCAACCAAACAAATTAATGGTACGTCCTTATCGTGCCCAATGGCTGTAATTAAAGGAAAAGGAAGATCAACCACTTCTCTAATTAACATTTCATTATTAAATGCTAAAAATGATTCTAATGAGCCACCACCACGCATAATTAGTAAAACATCAATGTCTTTTTTCTTAAATGTCTTAATGCTATTAATCAAATCTTTGACCGCTTCAAGACCCTCAACCCTTGAATCAATAAATTGAATTTGAAAACCATATCTTCCGATATTGTTCAAAAAATCATTAATAACTGCGCCACCCCTAGAAGTAATTATTCCAATTTTTTTAGGAAAGATTGGTATTTCTTTTTTTCTTTGCTCGTCAAATAATCCTTCGTCCTCTAGCTTCTTCTTTAACCTTTCGTATTCTTTTTTAATCTCTCCTTCTCCTGCTAATTGAATTGTTTTTGCTTTAAAACTTAATCTGCCAGTGGGGGGATAAACATCTGGAAAACCATTTGCCCTTATCTCCATTCCAATTTCTAAATTAATGCCGCACATTTTGTAATCATAATTCCATATAACACAAGATAAAACACTTCCATCTTTTTTATCTTTTAGAGAAAAATATACATGCCCTGGAGCACTAATTTTTACTTCGCTAACTTCACCAATTATTTTTGCTTGAAAAGAATTAAGAATTCCATTGAGAAGTTTTAAGTAGGCCGAAATGGAAAAAACATTATTTTCTAACATTTCCTTAACCGCTGATTTGCCTTTTTGTTCCATTGCTTAATTTTACTCTGACTTGACCTAAATGGCAAATCATTGTAATTAATAAGTGGTAATAAATATGTTTCTTACAACAGACATGGTCCCAATTCATATTGGCACCGATAAATGCTCTTTTGTATGTCCTTTACCAAAAGGATACAAAAAAGCTCTTCAAGAATTCTCTGAAGATGATTTGAACAAGGAATTGTTCAAAATAATTTCTGTAATCAATATGTTAGCAAACCAAGAAGTTGGTCCTTTTGTTAACATAATGATTGAGTATGAAGACAGAAAGAATAAGGAAGTGATAAAAGAATCTCTCCTCATAACAAGAATCGGAATAGATAAAAGAGGCCTATATATGGCTCTTGCAGGAAGCGATGTAAACAGTGGAGATATATATCTCGACAAAGACGCTTCCCCTTGTTGTGACTACACAATCATAAATCTTGAAAGGTTCTTTGAAGAGGGAGTTGCTTTTCAGTGTCATAATGTTGACTTCTATTGGCAGGCATTATTGCTTCGGGAATTGACTGTTGAATATTTTAACTTGCTAAACAGTAAGTTAAAAGCCAAGAGGTGGTTTTAATCCCCTCTTTTCTCATGCTTAATTTTAGCTAGTACTGCATTTTTTCTGTAATTACAATAATCACACTCAGGGTTAGGTTCTGGGATTTTGTCAGACATAAGACATTCTTTGATCTCAATCAGTTTATCATCTATCCAAGAGGTATCTCCTTTGTATGGAATAACCTTAATATCAAATTCTAATTTTTTATCAAATTCTGGCTTACCTGTATCTCCATTACAATAAACAAAGTATCCTGTTTTAGAAACATCAAATCCGTTTTTAATAAACAACCATTGATATATTTCCATCTGTCTTTTGTATCCATCTTGCCATTCAGCGTCAAGATTAACTTCACTTGTTTTTGAGGTTGCTTTGTAATCAACAATAATTACCTCGCCTTGAGGATTGACCCATATATCATCAATTGCACCCGTTATTAATAAATTAGTTGGCTCGTGAAGATACTGCATTCCTGTAAAGTTATGCCTCCAAGTATCAATGTCCTTGTGTTCATAAGGAATAGCATCTATTCCAAACTCCTCAATTAAAGGGTGGGGTGCTTTTTGTTTTCTATACAAATCAAATTCTTTTTTAAGTAATGCATCAACCGCACTATTTAATGAAAATGGAAAACCCGGTGGCCTGCCCACTCCTAGACGCCTATCAAGATAAAAACATTGTGGACAATCAACAAATAAATCAATTTTTGATCTGCTTAATTTAAATGGGTCCTTACTTTTAGGATTAAAAAGATTGTTTGATTTTTTGTAATAATTAGACATATAAATTAATTAGTAATTCCTCTTTGCCTATCTTCTTTTTAGCAGAAAAAGGAATAACTTTAAATGGACTTGCTGTTTCTTCTATTCTCTTTATCTTCTCGGCATATTCTGATTTTTTAATTTTATCAACCTTGTTTGCTAAAATAATTATTTCTTTTTGATGATCTCTTAAGGTATAAAACATCTCTATATCATCTTTAGTCATACCAACATTTGCATCAATAATTAGAATTACTTTGTGCTGATTAATTTCTGATTCAAAAAAATACCAATTGACAAGAGAGTGTATTTTCTTCTTTATTTTTGGTGGAACTCTAGCATAGCCATATCCCGGAAGATCTATAAAATAAAAAGAATCATTAATTAAAAACACATTAATTTGTTGAGTTCTTCCTGGGGTTGAACTAGTTATCGCTAAATTTTTTAATCCAGTTAAATAATTAATAGTAGTTGATTTCCCTGAATTTGAGCGACCAATAAAGGCAATTTGAGAAACACCATCATACAATGTCTCGTCAGTTCCTTTTACTCCTTTTAAAAAAAATGCTTTATTTATTTCCACAATCAATTAATTAAAGTTCCAACATTATCTCCTTTTAATAATCTAGAAAGATCCTTTATATTAAAAACAATAATTGGCTTTTTATTTTCAAAACAAAGCGTAAATGCGGTGATATCCATAACATTTAATTGCTTTTCAATTACTTCTTTATAAGATATCTCTTTGTACATTTGGGCATCATCATTTTTTCTTGGGTCCTTATCATAAACACCATCAACATTAGTTGCTTTCAGCACTAAATCACAATTTAATTCACATGCCCTTAGGGCAGCCGCTGAGTCAGTTGTAAAAAATGGATTACCAGTTCCCCCTGCTAAAATAACAACCCCACCCTCTTCTAATGATTTAATAGCTTTTTCTTTTGAATAAGAATTTACAACTTCTCCAACGCTAATTGCCGAAAAAACCTCTGATTTAATATCTGCCTCCTTCAATGCTTCTTTTAATCCAATGCCATTAATTATTGTTCCTATCATTCCCATAAAATCAGCTGCAACCCTATCAAAATTTTCTTCACCCACCATTCTACCTCTAAATATATTACCAGCACCAATAACAATCGCTAATTCTTTTCCGCTCTTTTTAATTTGAGCTATTTCTTTTGCCATTTTAATATAACTTGGAATGGAAACACTTTCTCTGTCACTTCCAAAAACTTCACCACTCATTTTTAATAAAATTCTTTTGTATTTTTTCATCCTCCCTATTATATTCTATTTGCTAACTGTCCGCAAGCTGCATCAATTTTATGACCAAACTCATATCTCTGAGTAGTAAATATGCCCTTCTTTTCTAAATAATCTTTAAATTGTTTTACGTTTGGTGACTTTTTAAAACCACTAGTTGAATTATATGGTATTAAATTAACCATACACAATGGCTTTCTCATTAATTGTGATAATTCTTTAGCATGATCCATTGAATCATTAATGTTTTTAATTAATAAATACTCAAACATTACCCTTCTTTTTGTTTTTAAAATATAATCATCAACCACTTCTAATAAATCTTTGATTGTATAGCCCTTACTAATAGGCATTAATTTTCTTCTTAGTTCGTCATTTGGAGCGTGTAAAGAAATAGAAAGATTAATTTGATTATCTTCATTAGTAAATTTCTTAATCCCGTCTATTACTCCCGCAGTTGAAATTGATATTTTCCTTGCTCCGATATTAAAACAATTTGAATCATTTAATATCTTAATTGATTCCATAACATTTTCATAATTTAAAAATGGCTCTCCCATTCCCATAAAAACAATGTTTGTTGGCTTTCTATAATATCTTGAAAAAAGTAAAACCTGTTGAAGTATCTCATCAACTTCAAGATTTCTTTTAAAGGATTTTCCTGTAGCACAAAATATACAACCCAAAGGACAACCAACTTGGCAAGAAACACAAACAGTAGCTCGCTTGCTATCATGCTCCATTAAAACTGTTTCTATTTTAGAACCATCTTTTAAATTAATGACAGCTTTCTTTGTATTTCCATCTTCAAAGATTTTGTAATCAATTTTTAATGGCGAACTTTCTTTTAGCTCTTCTCTCATTTCTAAGGGTAAAACAGTTGCCTTGTCCCAGTCATCAATAAGATCTTTGTATAATAATCTTTGAACTTGTTTTAATCTGTATCCCTCAATCTTCATTTTTTTGTGGTAAAACATTTTCACTTTTTATTTTCTCCACTATTCCGGTCAACTTCCTATCTCTTGTTGTTGAAACCTTATCAAATTGACTAGAAACGTCTCTAATCTTCTTGCCCAAAGAATCAACCTCTTCGTTGTATTTATCATATTCAATCTCAAACTTTTTAACTAATTTAATTACTTCAAATATATTTTCTTGATATTTAAAGCTCTTGTATGACTGATATATCATTCTTAAAATCGCAGTAAAACTAAATGGCCCAGCGAGAATTACTTTTTTTGCCATTGCATCAGACCAAACTTCACTCATTTGATCGTATATGAAACTAAATATCATTTCATTAGGAACAAATAATATCACAAAATCAACAGTATCCTCTTCGGGATTAATATAGTCCCTCGTTGATATTTCTTTTATTCTATTAACTACATCTCTTTCAAACTGCTTTTTGTAGTCCTTCTTTTTTTCTTTATTTTCCTCTTCAGTAAATCTTATAAAATTATCAAGCGGAAACTTTACATCAATATTTACTTTTGTTCTGTCGGGCAGGTAAATTGTAAAATCCGGTCTATTTGAAGATGACCTATCTCTATTAACATTTGCTTCATAGTTTTGACCTTTAACAAATCCAATTGTTTTTAATAAATTCTCTGCAATCTCTTCTCCATACTTACCCCTTAGTTGACTATTAGATAAAATGTTTTTTAATCCCTCTGTTGATTCTCTAAGATTTTCTGTTGTAATCTTGTATTCTCCCAGTATTGCCTTAAGCGAACTATACTCACCAACTCTTTCTTTTTCCGCAACACTTAATTCGTTGTGCATTCTGTCTAAAAGATCTTTAATGACTTCTCTATTGTTTTTAATTGATTCATTAATTAATTCTTTTTTAGAATCAACTTGCTCCAGCATTTTCTTTCTTTCTTCCTCATTGATCTTAGCATTTTCTTTTATCAATCTATTAAAAAGAAAATAAGAAAAGACAGCAATAAACGCTACTGAAGATATTAAAATGATGATTGATTCTGTTGTCATTTTCTTTTCTTAATTAAAAAAACTTTATCACCTTTTTTAACCGGAGATTTAAATATTATAGCAACCTCTCCTCCTTTTTTTCCCACTTTAGCGCTTTTATTTTCCACTTCGATTGATTCTACTTTTTGTTCAATAAAAGTATGCTTACCTTCAACAATAATTTTATCTCCCACTTTAACATCTTTATGATCTAACCGCACAGAGCCAGCTTTTGCTTTTGGGTAATAATGAACAACATATCCTGCTAAAAATTTTTCGGTACTAGAAATATTATCTGCCTTATTATAACTTATTCCTTCTTTCCCTGGGATACCAAAATAAAAACCTGTTGAAAATCCCCTATTGTAAACCGATAATAATTCTTTTTTCCACTTCTTAACTTTTTCATCACTAAAAGTTTTATTATAATATGAATCAATCGCTTCTCGATAGCACCTGCTTGTTACTTCAATATATTTTGCATCTCTTCTTCTGCCTTCAATTTTAAATGAATTAATTCCTGCTTTAATTAATTGAGGAACAAATTCAATCATACATATATCTTTGGCACTCATAAAGTATTTTTTATCAACTGATATTTTATTTCCTTCTTCATCCGATAAAAACCATTCCTTTCTGCAGGGCTGAGCACAAGAACCACAATTAGCTGACTTGCCAAATAAATATGCTGATAAAATACATCTTCCTGAAATGGCCATACACATTGCGCCATGAACAAATGTTTCTATTTCAACTTTAGTTTTCTTCCTTAATTCTTTAATTTGTTTTAATGTCATCTCTCTGGCCAAAACAATTCTTTTTGCGCCCTGCTTTTTATAAAAATCAGCACTTTTATAATTTGATATATTTGCTTGAGTTGAAATAATAAATGGAACTTTCTCTTTTTTAGCTATTTCAATCACCGCTGGATCCCAAACAATCAAAGCATCAACTTTAGCTTCTTTTGCCTTTTTAACGATCTTTTCTGCTTTTGCTATGTCTTGGTTATAAACCACGGAATTAAGCGTTAGATAGGCCTTTAGGCCGTATAAATGGACTTTAGAAACAAACTTAGGCAACTCTTTAAGGGTTATTCCACTAGAGGCCCTCATTGTTAAAGAATCAACACCAAAATAAACAGCATCGGCATAATTTTTACAGGCCTCTAAACTTGACCAATCACGAATTGGAGACATTAATTCTGGCTTTTTCATTTTTCTTCCATTATCTTATTTAATATCTTTTTAACTTCTTCTATGCTTTCATAATCATATATTGATATTAAATTTGCTTTTTTCCTCCATCTTTTCTTTTTCTCTTTCAAATCTTTATCAGAAACAGCATCTATTTTTGAAATAAAAACATATTCTTCTTTATCCAATAATTCTGTATTATAATCTTCCAACTCTTTTCTGATAGTTTCGTAATCTCTCTTAAAATCATCTGACTCTGCAGAAATAAAATGAAATAAAATCTTTGTCCTTTCAATGTGTCGTAAAAATTTATCTCCCAATCCTTTGCCCTCTGAAGCTCCCTCAATCAATCCTGGAATATCAGCTAAAATTAAATCATAATAAACTCCTAAATGGGGCTCAAGGGTTGTGAAAGGATAATTGGCAACCTTGGGTGTTGCGCTGGTTAATTCTTTTAATAAACTTGATTTACCAACATTAGGCAATCCAATAAATCCAATATCAGCAATCATCTTTAATTCTAATTTCAAATCAAATTGTTCTCCAGGAAGACCGGGCTGACTTTGCATTGGAGTAGTATTCCTTGATGACCTAAAAAGAAAATTGCCTTTTCCTCCCAATCCACCCTTAGCAATTAAAACTGGCTCACCAATTTTTACTATCTCTATCTTTTTATTTCCACAATGGACAACTGTTCCAATTGGAATTTTAATAAATAAATCTTTTCCACTTGGACCATCACAAAAACTACCCTTTCCGTTGTTACCATTTTCAGCATTAATTTCTTTTTTAAATCTAAATTGCTTTAAGGCACTTAAATCAGAAACACCGACAAAATAAAGGTCTCCTCCTTTTCCCCCTGATCCTCCCGCCGGTCCTTGTGCAAACTTATTCCTATCAAAAGCAACGGCCCCTTGTCCACCGTCTCCTGCTTTTACTTTAATTTTTACTTCGTCTATTAACATTTATTTATATGTATTTTCGTTTCTTAATTTAATTGAATCAATAATTATATCTTTTTTATTATAGTGAAATATAATTCTAAATTTGCCTTTTTTTATCCTAAAAAAATCTGTGTTCTTTATTTTTTTAATATCCATTTTTTTTATTTCTCCAATAAACAAACTTTTAACAGTTTCTTTTAATGCTAATCTATCTTTTTCACAAATCCTTCTTAAGAGTTTCTCTATTTTATCCATTATTTTCTATTTTCTCTAAAATATTGACCAAATCACTTGCTTTTATTCCTTTTCCTTTATTGTCTCTAATAGCATCAAAAACAGTATAGTCATTTTCAATTTCTTTCAAATTGATTGGTGTTATCTCTAGCGAATTCTTTTTTTCCTTGATAATAAAATTATCTGTATCAAATCCTTTTCTCCATTTTGCTGGCAAGGTAATTTGACCCCTGCTTGTTGCTTTAATTATATTTTTCATATTCTTATTTTCTTATTTTCTTATTTAACGAAATAATAACTTAAATAAATTTTATTGTCAATCTTTTAAATATTTTTTATTTTTTAATTTTTCAGGCATATATTCTTGTTTTTCTTTGTAGTTATGTTCGGGACTATACTTATACCCTTTTCCATATCCAACTTCATCCATTAATTTAGAAACAGCATTTCTCAAATGTAGAGGAACGGGAAGATTGCCATACTTTTTTACATCATCAACAACATTAAGATAGGCCGTATACAATTCATTTGATTTCTTACATTTAGCCATATATACAACTGCTTGAGACAAAATAACATTACATTCAGGATACCCAATAAAATGACAGGCATGATAAGCTGCAACTGCCTGTTCTAACGCTCTTGAGTTAGCAAGTCCAATATCTTCTGAAGCAAAACGGACCAATCTTCTAGCAATGAATAATGGATCTTCCCCTCCTTCAATCATTCTAGCCAACCAATACAGAGAAGCATTAGCATCTGACCCTCTCATTGATTTATGTAGTGCAGAAATAATATTATAATGCTCTTCACCATTTCTATCGTACATTAAAGATGCTTTTTGGGTTGCTTCTTTTACAACTTCAACATCAATGTTGTTGGAAACAGAAGCAGCATATTCCAATATATTTAAAGCAATCCTTGCGTCACCATTACTTACATTTGAAAGTAGATCTATTCCCTTTTTGTTTATCTTAACTTTCAATAATCCCAACCCTTTCTTTTTGTCTTTTATGGCCCTCTTGATAATATCTTCAATGTTTTTTCTATCTAATTGTTTGAAAATAAAAACACGAGATCGAGATAATAACGCTCCCCTAACTTCAAAAGAAGGGTTTTCAGTTGTTGCTCCAATCAAAGTAATTAGCCCACTTTCAATATGAGGCAATAGTCCATCTTGCTGGGTCTTATTCCACCTATGAATTTCATCAATAAAAAGAATTGTTTTTTTTCCCAACCTTTGATCAATCTTTGCTCTTTCAATTATTTCTCTTAAGTCCTTCATTCCCGAAGAAACAGCCGAGATGCGGATAAACTCGGATTTGGTCTGCTTGGCGATAATCGTTGCCAAAGTAGTTTTACCCGTTCCTGGAGGACCCCAGAATATCATTGAAGGAATCTTATCCGATTTAATCGCTTCCCTTAATAGCTTCTTTTCTCCAATAATTTCTTCCTGTCCCAAAAACTCCTCCAAAGTTTCGGGACGCATTCTGTCAGCCAAAGGTTTATTCTTGTGGTTTTCCATACAAGATAATTATATCACAAGAATAATGAAATAGTTAGGATTAATAGCAACCTATCTGTGTTATCGTTGCTGTATTTAATAATGTTATACTTGTTGAACACCTTGTGCACTGCTGACCACAAGAATACATCGTATAATGTGAACAAGTTTCAGGAGCAATATTTGCCCAATTATGATAAGATGTTGTGCACTCGCCACAAAAATCCCAGAGGCTACAACCGCCACTAAGATTATAGCTGACACACCATCTAGACATAGAATAATGGGCTATTGTTGTTGTATAATTTTTATAATGTGTCCATCCGCTTGGACAAGAAGAACCGCTGAACTTACACTGTTTCAAGCTCACATCACTATCAACAACTGCACCTCGGGCAGTTGTACAGTCGGAATAAGTATGAGCTCCGTTAACTAACATTTGTGCACCGATAAAATCATTTATATCCGATAAACAGGCTCCATCTGCATTACAAACATCTGTAGCTAAAATATTTCCAGTAACTTCTAGCTTGGCAGTTGGGCTTGTTGTTCCTATTCCTACATTACCACTTGATCTGTAGATATGCTTCCGCTTACTGTCCAATTGGAACCAGTAATACCAGACAAAGCATTATCAACATATACTTTAGTAGCTAAACCATCTCCCCCTTCTATTTCAGTTAAAGAGTGTCCTGGGTTAGGTGCTGCTCCTTCAACAAAGAGAGCAACTAGTTGATTAGAATAATTGAAAGTAACTATTCCAATAGTTAAGAGAAGCAAGAGAGAAAAGATTATTATATTATTTTTTTTCATATTTTTATTTACTCTTATATTTTCTAACAATAGACATAATTCATTTTATTTATTATAATAAACCAATACAAAAAATGCAATAGAAAGAAATGAATACAAACTACGATTTTAAACTAATTGAAGAAAAGTGGAGAAAAAAATGGGAAAAAGACAAGCTCTTTGAGTTTTCTTTTAATGAAAATGACAAGCTTTTTGTTGTTGATACTCCCCCTCCCTATGTTTCAGCCGACCATCTTCATGCTGGTCACATTATGTCCTACGCTCAGGCCGAGTTTATTGTCCGATACAAAAGAATGCAAGGATACAAAGTTTTTTATCCTATGGGTTTTGATGATAATGGGTTGCCAACAGAGAGATTCGTAGAAAAGAAATACAAAATTGATAAAAATAAAATTACAAAAAAAGAATTTATTGATTTGTGCTTAAAAGAAACCGAAAAAGGAATTGAAACATATAGGAATCTTTGGAATAGTTTAGGTATATCGGTTGATTGGTCAAAAACATATAGCACTATCTCTCCGCTACCAACAAAGGTCTCTCAATGGTCCTTAATTGAATTATACAAAAAAGATTTATTATATAGACAAGAATTACCAATTCTATGGTGCCCAAATTGTCAAACAGCAATCTCCCAATCAGATATGGAAGATAAGGAGAGTAATTCTAAAATGAACTATATTAATTTCCCTCTTGCTTCTGGTGAAAATGTATTAATCGCTACCACTAGGCCAGAGTTACTTGGTGCTTGTGTTGCTCTTTATTTTAATCCCGAAGACGAAAGATATAAAAATTTAATTGGAAAAAAAGCAATTGTTCCCTTGTTTGGTTATGAGGTTAATTTTAAAACTAGCGATAGCGTTGATATGGAGAAAGGAACTGGATTGATGATGGTTTGTACTTGGGGCGATCAAGAGGACTTAGAAAAATGGCGATTAGACAATTTAGAAACAAGAAATATCTTAACTGCTGACGGTAGAATAAATGAATTGGGAGGTAAATACTGTGGACTAAAAATTGAAAAAGCAAGAGAGGAAATTATTAATGATTTAAAAGCAAAAGATTATTTAGTAAAACAGGAAGAAATCAAACATAGCGTTAATGTTCACGAAAGATGCGATACTCCAGTTGAATTAATTTTAAGCAAACAATGGTTTATCAAAATAGCTGACAATAAAGAGAAATGGTTGGAAATGGGCAAAAAGATTAATTGGTTCCCTAGTCATATGTTTTCAAATTATGAATTATGGGTTAAATCATTAAAATGGGATTGGTGCGTTTCAAGACAAAGATATTATGGAGTTCCCTTTCCTTTCTGGTATTGTTCAGAGTGTGAAAAAGTAATTTTGCCAGATGAAAAAGATCTTCCAGTTATTCCAACCGAGCAAAAACCACCAATAGAAAAATGCCCAAATTGTGGATGCACTAATTTCATCCCCGAAACAGATGTTATGGATACCTGGGCAACATCATCTTGCACTCCATTTTTATTAAAAGAAATGATTAATAATGATAAGCTTTTTCCAGTTGACTTAAGACCCAATGCTCATGAGATTATTAGAACATGGGATTTTTACTCAATAGTTAAAAGTTTTTATCATTTTAATGATGTTCCTTTTAAAAATGTTATGATCTCAGGTCATGGATTAGACGAACAAGGAAAAAAGATAAGTAAGCGTTTGGGTAACTATACCCCATCAGATAAATTAATTGAAGAATATGGTGCTGACGCTATTAGGTATTGGGCAACTGGGGCCTCATTAGGACAAAACTTAAGATTTAATCCTAAAGAAATTAAAAAAGGAAAACAAATAGCAAATAAATTATGGAATGTTTCTCGCTTCATATCACTTAATGAAGTAGACACAACTAACTATGAATTAGATTATGCTGATTATTGGATATTAGATGAATTGAATAAAACAATAGAGATAACAACAAAACATTTTGATGATTATCAATACGCAAAAGCAAAAAATGAAATTGAAGATTTCTTTATGAGTAAATTTGCTGACTACTATGTTGAATTCGTAAAATATAGATTATATGGCGATAATCAATTATCAAAAGCAGGAGCAGTTAATACCTTAAAAAATGTTTTTAAAGATATTTTAAAAATGTTTGCTCCGATTATTCCCTTTGTTACTGAAGAATTATTCAATGAAAAAGAGAGTATCCACATATCTTCTTGGCCAAAAACAAAGGAAGTTGATAATAAATTAGATATGTTAGGTTTTGATAAAGCAATTGAAGCAATTAATGAAGTAAGAAAATATAAATCAGAAAATAAAATATCTCTTGGTGCTGAAATTGAAGAATACAAATTAACAACAGATGTGGACATAAATAAATATGGAGAATTTATTAAAAAGGCAATTAAAATTAAAAATTTAATATAATAAAAAAGCCCCCGAGGGGGCCTTTTTTATTTGATATTAAAGTATTTACTTTTTTCAACTTTTATTTCTTCGGCTTCTTTTTTTTCAAGAATCCTATTTCTCTCAAGTATTAAATACATCATTACTAGGGCCATTAATATAATTAGTATTATAAATAACCAAATATATGTTGTTCCCCCGCTAAAGATGTCTGCGAATGCTGCTCCTTGTTCAAAACTTGGTATACTTATAAACAAATCTCTTCTTACGTTATCAATTCCCTTTGCTGAAACATCAATTGAATTAGTTAATTGACCACTAAAGCTATCCATTATTCCAGTAAAAGTAATTACTCTTGATTCTCCTAGTTTAATAGTTTCAAAACTTGTTTCTCTGTTAAGATCAAAGTATAGAGTTGAACCATCAACTATAAGATTTTCAATTGATGTAATTTTATCTGAAAAATTTGTAATCAATTTAACGCTTTCCAATGACTTGTTTCCCATAGGAGTAATTATAATCTTAAATTCAATTTTATCTCCTTTAGAAGCAGTAATGTTGTTTTGCCATGAGAATTGATCTTTTGATACATTTCTAGCAAGGATTTCTACATTAGCACTAGAGACCGTTGTTACAACTGGCGTTGAAGTGGTTGGCACTACTTGTCCGCTAACTGTATATGCTCTTGATTGAACAGAGTCAGAGAAAGAATTTAATCCTTGATCACATCCAACTGCCCATGCCTTGTAATAATACCAAACATTATTTGAAATGTTAGTGTCTAGGTAACTATTTCCTGTTCCATAATAAACCACCGTACCATCTGCTGCGTGTTGAGGATAGCCACCAGTTTTCTTTACTATCATTGTATAACATGATTGAGGTGCGTTATTCCATGTTAAGTTAATCCTATTACTTCCTGAAGCAAGAGCTGAAAAGCCACTAACACTATCAGTTTTTGTCACAAAAGAAACGTTCTGACCATAAATAGTTCTTGAGCCATCTGATGCCTCTATTCTATAATGATAGGCCTTTCCCTTTTGTAATCCTGTTAAATTATATGAAACTATGTCTCCTGTGCGCTTATTATATTGCCAAGGAGAATAATTATTGTATTGAGAAGAAGTTGTTCCCCAACTAAACCTTATTGAAACATTTCTTCCATAATCATTATCAATTTTACCCTTTAGTGTTGCTGTAGTTGAAGTAACATTTTCTGCTATGTTTGTAGAAACAATTAATCCTTGTCCACCGCCTGTATAACCACTTGGGTTAACAGTAATGTGCGCTACTGAAGATGCGCTATTATTATTTCCATCTCTCGCAGTAAGTGTACATGAATATGTTGTTGTATATGAAATTGATGGAGCATAAAATGTTGGTCTCAATTGTGATGAATAAGATAAACTTCCACCGTTACATGACCATTGATATGTCATATATAAATTGTTTGGATGGTATGCTGTTCCTTCAAGAGTAATTGATTGTCCGCCACCAACAGATCTATCACCTCCAGCATTAACTACGGGAATGTTTCCACCACCACCAGAATAACTTGGACTAACAGTTATGTATGTTACTGATGATGCAGTATTATTGTTGCTATCTCTTGCAGTAAGCGTACATGAATATGTTTGAGTTGATGAAACGCTTGGAGCATAAAATACTGGTTGAAGAACAGTTGAATTTGATAAACTTCCACCGTTGCATGACCATTGATATGTCATATATAATCCATTTGGATGATATGCAGTTCCGCTTAAAGAAACTGACTGACCACTAGTAACGTCTTTATTTCCACCAGCATTAACTACAGGATAACCATATCCACCACCACCAGAATATGTTGGATTAACAGTGATATAAACAACTGATGATGCGGTGTTGTTATTTGTATCTCTTGCAACTATTGTACATGAATATGTTTGAGTTGATGAAACGCTTGGAGCATAAAATGTTGGTTGAAGAAGAGTTGAGTTGGTAATATTTCCCCCATTACATGACCATTGGTAGGTCATTGGCAAGCCACTTGAGTGAGTTGCTGTTCCTTCAAGAGTAGTTGACTGTCCACTTATAATTGTTTTATTTGGCCCAGCATTAACACTAGGTGTTCCTGTTATCGGAGTAGAAATTGGATTAACAGTGATATAAACAACTGATGATGCGGTATTGTTATTTGTATCTCTTGCAACTATTGTACATGAATATGTTTGAGTTGATGAAACGCTTGGAGCATAAAATGTTGGTTGAATAGTAGTTGAGCTAGACAAAGTTCCGCCGTTACATGACCATTGGTATGTCATTGGCAAGCCACTTGAGTGAGTTGCTGTCGCTTCAAGAGTGGTTGACTGTCCACTTGTAATTGTTTTATTTGGCCCAGCATTAACACTAGGTGTTCCTGTTATCGGAGTAGTAGTGTTGCTTACTGTTCCAGTAAAAATAATGTAACCATCATTAGGGGCATAACCCTGATTAACAGTTCCCAAATTATATGTAATCACACTTCCTGAAACACTAACAGGAACTGAGGTTATTTGATAACTGCTTCCATTATAATTAGAATATAGTGTTGCTGTGTTTGAAAGCTGAATGCTTTGAGAGCTTGTAAGAGCAATAGTTGCAGTTGTAACATAATTAGTAAAACTTACTGCAGAAATTGTTGAAGTTGCAGTAAAAGAAGTGCTACTTCCTGTAGGAGATAATGCCACCCTTACGCTTGTATTTGTTGCAGGAATATCTCCAGCATTGTGGAAATAAACTGAAAACCTTAATACATCTCCAGCATTAACACCAGTTAAGGATGTTTGCCAATCTTGTGTACCTGAATTTTGAGTGTTGTTTCCAATTCTTAATGGATTATCAATTGATGCTGAATTAAAAACATTAGCACCTATTGCAGATGAAAATGGAATCATGCTTAAAAAGATAAGCAATGCTCCCAATAAAAGACCCTTGTATTTAATTTTGTTTACTATATTTGTCATATATTATTATTTATTTATTTATTAATAAAAATCATCTTCTAATAACTTTTGTTAGTAAAAAAATATTATAGAGAGAAGAAAGATTATTTCTTTCTTCCCTCTATTTTTATATTATTAAATTATATTGGTGGCGAGGGAGACGGATCGTCAATCCCTGGCGATGGAGATTGACTAGATGGACTATTTCCCCCAGTAACAGGAGAGGAATCGGAATCACTGGCGCGCGACACCATTGAAGTTGGAGAGTCATTGACTCTCACAGCGACGATGAAGTCGTCCCAGGAAACATATCTGTATCTCCCGTCGATGCCTTTGACAGCATTCTGCCAGACCTTTCTGACAGTGTCTCCCTGATCCTGGACGTTCGTCTGATAGACGATCACGTCCCTCCGAGTATTGTCTTTGTAAAAAACATACTCGGCAGACACCCTATTGGCGTCCCGGGTTTTGCTTCCCTTGATGAGAAGCTCGGTTTCTATACCAAGCTCTCCTTCAAGGAAGAACCTAATCGCGAGACGGTCCTCCGGGGTCAGCTGGACAAGATTTTCCTTGTCCCAGTCAAACCCAGTATACCCCCTTTGGATATAGGGAGTGACCGTCAGTGGAAACTCGGCCCTGACTACCCTTCCAGTGCTAAGGGTTTTGCCCTCAGCAACGAGAACGTAGTTTCCACATTCGTGGACCACGATCTCATCTAGGTTGTATTTCTCCCAAATTGAGGGAGAAACATCAACCCTTCTTCCGGTCTCAAGGACCTTCTGGAGTTTGAGAGCTGGTCGGGTAACTCCGACAAAATTTACCTGGACATTGTACCATTGACCTGGATGAATCCAGGTTTTGAGTCCAACGATCTCGACCAGTGGTCGAGGATCAACCCGAACAACTTTCTCGGCCACTAGGCCGGAAAAGCTTGCTCGAACCGTGAAGGTTCCGAGCTGGTCGGAAAGAACAACAACTTTTGTTCTTCCTGTCTCAACGGGTTTTGCATTGGTAACCTGCCAGGTTACCTGTTGGTTGAGGTCTGAAAAACAGACCTGCCCGTCCAAACTGACGGAGTATTCAGCCAACTTTCCTAACTCCACGGCATCTGGGCCGTGGATTGAAAATGTTGTTTTTTGTTCTACCTTCGCTACCTCCGGTGCTTGACCGGAGAAAATTACCAGCGCCAGAATTAATGTGGCGATGATCGCAACAACAATAAATCCTTTACCCATTTTTTAATCTCCTGCCTTTACGGCAGCCCCATATTCCCAAAAAGAAACATAGGGCTGCCGTATATATAATTTAATAATATTTCAAAGAACTTGTTTTCATATCATAATAAAATAACCTATTTTTGTCAAGTATATTTATGCACAACAAAAAATGGCCCCGAGACCACTTCTTTTTTTTATTTCTGAATAATCGCTTGATTATCAAACCTTAAATCAATGTATTTTATACCAATTCCCTCTTTAATCTGGCTATTTCTTTCAAAAACGGCTGTAAGTTTTTCAATCTGCCATAATAAATCTTGTTTTTGATCGAAAAATATAAAGAAATTAGCATCTGTATTTATTTTTAATCTATCACTAAATATATTACAATCTAAAACATTAATTTCTTCTTTTGATAAAACTTCTGATATTTTCAAGATATTATTAATTGATTCTTTTTTATCTAAGTCGGTGCATTCACTTTCTTCAATTTTAATCAAAGAAGAAGTATCATCATCTGTTTCTAAATTTCTAATAAAGCTACCATTTTTATCAACTAAAAATTCTTTATTATCACACTTCCACAAAGCAAGGGGCCTTTTTTCAACTATCTCTAAAGATATTCCGCTAGGAAAATTCTTTTTAATAGATATTCTTTCTATTTCTGGCATTGCCTCCTTAATTTGTTCTATTTTACCTCCAAGAGATAAAAAGATGCTTTCGGTTACAAAATCTATTCCCATTAAAGAAAAAGATGTTTTTATTTTATCATTAGCTATTTTTTCTATTTCCTCTGTTGAAAGATTGTTATTACCACTAATTGTTAAATTATTTATTTGAAATCTTGGAGAAAAAAGAAGGAACCCAAGAGCACTAAAAATTATAATTGAAGAAAAGAGAGAAAAAGAGAAAAAGAAATTAGAAAAAATGCTTTTCTTTCTTCTTCTAGTTATTTTTTTTCTTTTCTTTTTTATCATAAGTGTCTTTTTCTTCTTCTTATTAATTCAATAATGTATGTTAACCAATATTTAGCAGACAATACATAATCTTGTGTTTTAACATATTCTTTTTCTTTCCCCCCAAAGCCCTTTTTAAATAAACTGAGTCCAGCCCAGGGGTGGTTTTTGACTCCCTCAGGAATTACTCCCCAAAAATTATATAATCTACAACCCCTCTTTTTTGCTTCCTTAATTGCCTCCCACTGAAGTAAATAAGAAACTGGAATTTTAGGATATTTTAATAAAGTTGCTCCCTGATGATAAAAACCAATTCCCGAGTAATAAACAATTATTGATGAAGAAATAACCTCTCCATTATACTTGCCTAGAAATATCAATATCTGATCATTTTCTTTGAAAGAATCAACTTCTTTTTTAAGATAATTAAACGAAAAGGGTGTAAATGATTGTCTTTCTGCCGTTTCTAGATAAACTTTTTGAAAATCATTAAGCAACTCATCGCTAGTTCCGCTAATTATTTCTACCTCTGGGTTTTTTTCTGCTTGTCTAATTAGATATCTAGTTGTTTTTCTCATTCCTTTTAATATATCTTCTTCGCTCGATGATATATTTAATTCCCAAGTTAATTCAGGGTGCATATGGATAGGAGCATTTTTAAATCCTAATTCTTTAAATATATTAGTATCGCCCACTTCTAAAATCGGACTAAATCTAATAAAACTAGCACCTTCATTTTTTGCTAATTTTTTCAATTCTTCTAGTGTATTTTTTATTACATCTCTCTTGTCGCCCTCTTTAATTAATGGACCATGAGGAACAAAGATAAAAGATCCTCTTCTTGCTTTAATTTTTAAAACTTGAGCAACGGCTATTAATTTTTCGTCTTCAAAAATTCCAAACCTCCAAACCTTATCTCCCATTGATTGATTAAAAATTCCCCAGTTCCATGACTGACAAAAAGTTTTCTCCTCGCAACTTGAAACAAAATCTTCCCAAGTTTTTTTATCTTTTATTTCATTTAGAATCATTCTATCATTGTTTTTATAAAACTATCTCTACTTTTCATAAAAGAATTAATATATGTGATTGCTTCCATCTGTTCGGTTATATTATTGTTTAATTCCAATGCACAAAAATCAGAGAAATAATTAATTGGATAATTCTTTAAATAATCAAGCTCGGAATGATCTTTTAAATCATGACTATCATATCTTAATTTTCTTTTTTCGCTATCAATAAAAGAAAAATCTTTTTTGACTGCTGAAATATGATTGCATCTTATTTTGAATTTAGATATTATCTCCACTTCTTTTTTGTATCTCTCCGTTTCAAGTATTCTTGAATTTTCTAAATGAGACAAATCAAGACATATTCCCCCATACATTTTAAGCTCTTCCTCATCTAGTGGACTACTGTGAGTGTTTTCAATACAAATCAATTCCCTGTAATTTCTTAACCACTTTTCATTAATAGGAAAATCTTTTGAAGAATGAGTATTAAATATCTGAGTATCGTATTTTTTAGCAAAAAAATCCAACTCATCTAAATCCATATCCGATCTTAAATGAACTATTGGTATCTTCTTGATAGATGATTCTTTAATTGCTTGATAAAGGTTTTTTCTATCCGTTTTTTCTAATAAGGTAGGAAAAACAGCAACTTCCTCTAGGTTTAGATATTCTATTTCTCTAAACTTGTCTCTCCAGTTAGAGTTTTTTCCAGTTGTAATTGTAGGATATATATTCATAGACCAAAACCTGTAATTTCAGAGGCCTTTCTAGCCATTAACATTTTTGCTTCTCTTGAAGCATCATTAATGCAATCTTTTAATAATTTTTCTTGTTCTTCTTTTGTTAGTTCTGGATTTAAAGATATGCTTATAATTTCTGTCTTTCCATTAATCACCACTTTTATTCCGTTTTTTTCTTTTTCAATTATTTCTTTTCCTAAAGAAGATTCTAAATCTTTTAATCTTTTTAAATCTTTTAATTTATCAAACATAGATTATTAATTAGTTTATTATTTATTTATTTTGGCTTATATTTTCTAAACAGTCAAATACCCTTTTTGCGTCTTTTTTTGATATATTTATGTGTGTTGGCAATAATATTATTTTTTTTGATACTTCTTCTGCTTTTGGACAACTTCCAATAGCATAGCAAACCTTGTTTAATTCTGTTGAGGGAGGCAAAATTGGAGAACCACTCCACCCGTCGTTTATATATATATTATGCTTTCTTAATTTATCAATAACTTCAAATGGTTTATCAACTAAAAGCGGATATTTTAAATATATACTATTTTTATCAATTTCCCCCCTTGAGAATAAGCTATTATAAAAAGAAGCGATCTCCCTTCTATGACCATTATACTCTTCTAGTTTTTTTAATTGATTAATTGCTAGGTAAGCCAAAGAGCTTGGCATTTTTTTAGGAAAATAGTTTGGCAAAATACCAGATCCCTCTTCTTTAGTAACCGCCTTTGAAAGTATTTTTAAATTCAAAAAAAGTGCCATTAGTATTCTTCCAATTTTAAAACTATAAAGAGGTAAAATGATTTTATTTAACAATATCGGATGAAGTAATTGTTGAATAGTCCAAAATAGTGATGGGCTTTTTAATTCTTTTTGAAATTTAGAAACCCCGTCAACTAACAAGTCGTTATTGACAGTAACCATTCCTCCATAAACAGAAGATATAACCTTGTCTCTACCAAAACTGAAAAAGGAAGCATCTCCAAAAAATCCACAAAATTCACCTTTATACATAGCACCAAGAGAATGAGCACAATCTTCAATCAAATATATTTCTTTTTTTAAGCAAATTTCTTTGATTTTATCTATTTCTGCTGGAAGTCCGAAAGTATGCTGAATTATTACTGCTTTAGTTTTTGGTGTTATCTTATTTTTCAAATCGTCAACTGACATATTTAAACTATCATCAATATCAATAAAAATAGGAGTCGCTCCAATATATTTAATTGGATTACAAACAGCATTACAAGTAAATGCCTGTAAAATAACTTCATCACCTGACTTGATGTCCATTGATTTTAAAATTGCTATTAATGAACTTCTTCCACTATTAAAAGCAAAAGCATTTCTAAATCCAAAATAATTTCTAAACAATCTTTCTAATTTTTTTGTTCCCCCTTTTTTAGCAGAAAAAAGCAACTTCATTGCTAATGAAATATCATCTTTCTGGGTATTAGGAGACAAAGATACTGATATTACCTTACTCATATTTTTCTATCAATTTATTATTAACCCTACTCTCAAATAAAATTACGCTGTTGCTTTTACTATATGAATTAATAATACTATAAATTTCATTTACTTTATCACTAAAAATTATATTTTTCATTTGTGAATAATTAGCGCCTTTAATTATCTCTTTTTTGTAATCATTTGTCGTAATAATTGCCAAATCACAAACTTCGCCAATTTTTCTTCCTATTTCATAATGAGTTGTTTTTCCATCTTTTCCCAGTTCTATCAAACAAGGCATCACTATTATTTTATTCCCCTTCCATCTTTTAATATAATCTAAATGAGAAATTATCCCGTTAAAATTAGAAGAATAGGTTGAATCAATTATATCAAAATTACCCTTTTTGTTAATTTTTAATCCATTGTCTATCTCTAGAACTCTATTTTGAATTTCTTCAATGGTCATTCCCAACTTTTTAGCAATACCAATAGCTCCTAAAAGATTAGGGATATTAAAAGATCCTTTTATTTTATGTTTTATAACATCAAAACCCTTAGCAGAACAAAGTTTAAAAGAATCTTCTGTTATTTCTTCTGCCCACAAATCATCTCCGCAATACTTTATATTAGCTATATCTTTATTGAAGTTTTCTCTAATATATTTATTTTCCCAATTAAGAACGGCTAATCCTTCAGGAGGCAAAGCATCAATTAACTCAAACTTTGCTTTTACAATGTTTTTTTGAGACCCAAAAGTTGCTAAATGTTGATTATTTATTCCTGTTAAGACCCCTATTTTGGGCTGAGCAATCTTTGTAAGCAATTTAATTCCTCCCCTATTATATGCTCCCATTTCACAAATAAAAACTTCATGATCACTACTAACTTCGTTTAATATACATCTAGATATTCCAATTTCAGAATTTTCATTTCTTTGGGTAGTAACAACTTTAAAGTCATTTTCTAATAATGTTTTTAAATACTCTTTAGTTGAACTCTTTCCATAACTACCTGTAATTCCTATAACTAGCAGATTATCCAGCGACTTTCTTTTTTTAATTGCTTTTCTAATGATTCTATTTCTTAAAAAAACTGTAATTGGTTGAAATAAAAGAACTATTAGAGAAACAATTGCTGGTGTTAAGATATCAAAAATTAAAATTAACAAAAATGCAGAAAAAGGATCTACATTAAGAGTAAAAAGAATAAAAAATATAAAAATAGAAAGAATGAAAAATGATAAAAATATAGTTTTAGATGTCTTTTGGGGAACAATAAATTTATTCCTAATAATTTCCAATGATTCAAGCAGATATATAAAAAGTAAAATATAAAATAAATTAAAATCTACCAAGGTCAACGCTAAGATAATTATTTTAACTAGTGGATTAATAAATAACTTCTTTCCCTTTGACGTACTAAAGTGAGCTAAAAATCTTCCAATATGATAATTCTTTAATTGCCATAGATATTCCCAAAATAACAGGTTTTTTACTTCCCTAATGGCAAATAAAAATATTAATAGATAAACAATTTCCATTATTTATTTAAATAATTAATAATAATCTCCGAGAGTTCTTTAAGATTTGTTTTGTGTGGATTATGGCCACAATTATTAATAATGGCTAATTCTGAATTAGCAATCTGTTCTTTCAAAAAATATGCATCTTCTGTTGGCGTAATTTTATCTTTTTCTCCCCAAATTATTAAGCATGGATTTTTAATTTCGCCCACTAAAGAAGATAAATCCTCGTTTATAACTTTTTTAAAAATATCTTTCATTAATGGATTAGCAGAATAATAGTCATAAGTTCCAGAAATGAAATAAGTTGCTTTTTCAAAAAATCTATAAGCAAAAAAGTTTTTAGATATCAATTTTCCTCCAATTCTTGAAATAAACCTAGAAAATCTTTGTCTTAAACTTAATCTATCTTTTCTAACTATTGCTGCGTCACAAAAAATTATTTTTCCATAGATATTTTTCATCTTTGTAATGATTCCTCCACCAAAAGAATGACCCAAAACAGAGACCTCTTTAATACCAAGCTCTTTAATAAAATCATCTATAATTTTAGAATAATCACCAACTCCCCATATTTCTTTAGGAGATTCTGTTTTGCCAAATCCTGGCAAGTCAGGAACAATCACCTGAAAACCATTAGTAGCAAGCTCCTCAATAATTCTCATCCAAGAAAAAGAACCGCCCCCCCAACCATGAATAATTAAAAGAGGTTTTCCCTCTCCAGCAATTTTATAAAACAAATCAATCCCATTAAGGTTAATTTTATTTTCTTTTAATTCGTAAATTGTCATTTATTATCTTTTAATTTCCTTAAAATTAAGATATTTATGAAGCACCTCTGGAATAGCAATACTACCATCGCCTCTTTGATTGTTTTCTAATAATGGAATCAAAATTCTTGGAGATGCAATTCCTGTATTATTTAATGAGTGAGCAAATTTTATATCTCCGTTTTTGTCTTTATACCTAATGTTTAATCTTCTGGTTTGAAAATCAAAGAAATAAGATGATGAGTGCGTTTCTCCATATTTTTCTAGTGATGGTCTCCAACATTCAATATCATATTTTTTAACTTGTCCTAGTCCCAAATCACCAGTACAGTTGACTACAACGTGGTAAGGAATGTTAAGGCCTTGTAAAATCTCTTCTGCATTTCTTGTTATTTCTTCATGCAATCTTACTGATTCTTCTTTGTCATTAATGCACAAAACAACTTGTTCAATTTTCATAAATTCGTGAACTCTGTATATTCCTTGAGTGTCTTTTCCATAACTTCCAATTTCAGTTCTAAAACAAGGAGAAAATCCCATGTATTTAATAGGCAAATCTTCCTCTTTTAATATCTCGTCACTATGATAGCCCATAACAGAAACCTCTGATGTTCCTGCTAAATACATCCCGTCAGTTGTTTGATAAACCTCATCTTTTGCTTGAGGCAAATATCCAGTTCCCTTCATTATTTTTTCATTAACAAGTGAAGGAGCATGCATTGGAATAAAGCCATTTTTCATTAAAATATCTGTGGCATATTGTATTACCGCCATAGATAATTGGAAGGCCTCTCTTTTTAAATAATAACCCCTAAAACCAGCTACCTTTGCGCCCCTCTCAAAATCAATCAAATCTAAATCCTTTGCTAATTGAATATGGTCCTTAACAGGAAAGTCAAACATTGGTATCTCTCCCCACGTTTTAATTTCTTTATTGTCTTCGTCGGAATTACCAACAGGAACTGACTCGTCAGGAACATTAGGAACTAAAAGCATTAATTCTTCAAATTCCTCTTTTATTTTTTTATATTCTTCCTCCTCATTATCTGAATTTCTATCAAGTTCTTTCATTTGACTAATCAGCGCATCTCTTTGCTCTTGTGTTTCTGCCTCCTTAATTCTTTGATTGGCCTGATTCTTCATTGCATTTTTTTGTTCAACCACCTGAAGCAATTCTCTTCTTTTTAAATCGAGGTCAAGCAAGTAATCAACATCAAAATTAATCTTCTTATTTTGAACAGCTTCTTTTACTTTTTCCCTGTTTTCTTTTATATATTTTATGTCTAACATATTCGTAAGTATATTTTATCAATTAAAATTAAGGAAATCAAACTTAATATCAGTCCCTATCTCTCATTAATGGGAAAAGTATAACCTCTCTTAAGGAATTTGAATTTGTAATAATTGAAATTATTCTATCTATTCCCATTCCAAAACCAGCGGCCGGAGGCATGCCATACTCTAGCGCTTCAACAAAATCATCATCTGATCTTTGTGCTTCTTCAAATCCACCCGAAAATAGCTTTTCTTGATTCTTTAATCTTTCTTCCTGTTCAACTGGATCATTTAATTCGGAAAATGCATTAATTACTTCTGCACCAGAAATAACTAAAGCAAAACTAGCAAGTTTATCTTTGTCAAAACTCTTTGCTAATGGTTGAAATCCTTTGGGGTGGTGAATAACAAAAGTTGGTTGAATTATTTTGGGCCTGCAGTATTTCTTGTATATCTCATCAGCAATATTCGGCTTGTCTGCTCCATCAGGAATATCAACTCCTAACTCTCTTCCTTTTTTCAATAGTGCCTCTTCGTTTAATTCTTCGTACTTTATTCCCGTGTATTTTTCTAGTAGTGCAAAAAATTCTATTCTTTCCCATTCTCCATCAAATGATATCTTTTCTCCATTATATTCTATCTCTGTGCTTCCAGTAACTTTCTTCAATATTTTTTGAAACATTCTTTCAGTCATCTTCATTAATTGCTTGTAATCAGCATAAGCCCAATAAAATTCAATCATTGTAAAATCAGGATTATGAAATTTATCAATCCCCTCATTTCTAAAACACTTCCCTATTTCATAAACCTTTTCAAGTCCTCCGACTAACAACCTTTTAAGATATAATTCTGGTGATATTCTTAAATATACGTCTAGATCCATTGCATTAACATGAGTTTTAAATGGCTTTGCTCTTGCTCCACCATAAAGCAATTGAAGAATTGGTGTTTCTACCTCTAAAAATCCCTCATCATTTAAGAAGTTCCTTAGCTCTTTAATAAAGTTTGATCTAATAACAAAATTATTCTTAACTTCAGGAGAAAACATTAAATCAAGATATCTTTTTCTGAACCTTTCTTCAACATCTTTTAATCCATGCCACTTTTCTGGTAATGCTCTTAAACTTTTTGTAATAATTTTACAATCAGCAATTTGCATTGTTTTTTCTCCTCTTTTTGTTTCAAACAAGGTTCCCCTAGCTTGAATAAAATCACCAATGTCAAACATTTCTAAAAATGTTTCATAAAAATCAACACCAACTTTGTCTTTAGCTATTAGTCCTTGAATTTTTCCTGTTCCATCTTCAAAATCAATAAAAGTCAAACCACCATGGGTTCTAATGGTTTTCATTCTGCCAACTAGTATAATCTCTTTTTCTTCTTTTGATATTAAATTAAAGTCATTAAGCGCCTTGCTTATTTCACAAGTTCTTTTAATTTCAATAGGATATGGGTCTATTCCTGATTCCTTTAACCTCTTTGACTTATTTTTCCTATTTTCTCTTATTTCGTCTATTACAGACATACTTTTAATTTATTTTAAGTATCTTGTATTTTAATATCCCCTTAGGGGTTTCTATTTTAACTTCGGCACCCTTTGGTTTGTCCATTAATTCTTTGCCTAGGGGTGATTTAAAACTAATTCTATTCTCAAGCGGATTTGCTTCCTCTTCTCCAACGATATAATATTTTTCTTCTCCACTATCGCTTTTAATTGTAACATAAGAACCAATTTTTACCCAGCCATTGCCCTGGTTCTCTTCAATAACTTTAGCAGAACTAATCAATCTTTCCAAATTAAGAATCTTGCTTTCAAGCATTGATTGATTTTCTTTTGCCTCATCATAAGCAGCGTTTTCTGACAAATCACCAAAAGAGATAGCTTCTTTTAGTTGTTCAGCAACCTCAATTCTGCCTTCTTTTTTAAGGTATTCTAACTCTTTTTTAAGGTTGTCTAAACCTTCTTGTGTTAAGTATTTTTCTTCCATATTTTTTACTTTTAATTCTAAAAAAGAAATTAATCTTAAAAGATTAATTCTTATTGCCAGCATTATATCATAAATAGGAAATAAAACAAGGTTAATTACCTGCCTCATTAATTATTTCTTCATCTTCTTGAATTCTTTGTTTTTCACCAAAATAATAACCAAGAACCTCTCTAGCTATCAAATTGGCTAGTCCCATATTATTGGGAACATTTTCTACAACTACAGTTAAGACAATTTCTGGTTCGTCATAGGGAGCAAAGACAGTAATCCAATTATGATAAACTTGATATTTTCCAGTTTCAGCAGTTCCTGTCTTGGCCCCCGATTCAACTGGAAGATATTGTAAACTTCTGGCCGTTCCCAGAGAAGAATCAACTGTTTCTTTCATGCTTTTTTTAATTTCTTGTAGAGAATAGGAAGAAACGGGTAATTCTGAAACTATCTCTGTATCAAAAGTTTTAACTATATTGTTTTTATCATCTAATATGTTTTTAACAACTTGCGGTTTGATAATTTTACCACCATTAACAATTGCCCCAATTGCTACTGTCAATTGCAATGGAGTTCCTTTAACGTATCCTTGGCCGATTGAAACATTATATGTATCTCCTGGATACCATGAAAGACCATTTTGTTGTTTTTTCCATTCTGGGTTAGGTATTAATCCTGGTTTTTCTCCCGGTAAATCAATTTGAGTCAATTTTCCAAGACCAAAATATTGTAGGTATTTTTCTATCTTCTCAATTCCTAAACCGATAAAATTATTATATCCCTGTCCTAAATGGTAGAAGAAAACATTTGATGATTCTGCTATCGCCTTTTTTAAGTTAGTCCAACCATGAAACTTCCAGTCGCTCTTAAAAGTTCCGTCGTTAAGCTCAATCTTATCGTCGCAATATATATATTTCTCGGGAGTAATAATATCTTCTTCTAGGGCGGCAACTCCTATCATTGGCTTAATGGTTGATGCAAAAGAGTATTCGCCTGCTATTGCCCGATTATAAAAAGAAACTTTGGAATTAGAGCTAATCTGATTAAATTCTACTGTTGTTAAATTTCTTGAAAAGATATTGCTATCAAAAGAAGGATTGCTTGCCAGGGATATAATTTCTCCATTTTGAGGATTCATTGCGATTACAGCCCCACCACTTGCATTATATCCCTCAACAACTTCTTTAAGATATTCTGAAACCTTTTTTTGTAAATCATAATCAATACTTAACACTAAATTATTACCCGACTTAGCACTCTCAATTATTTCTTCTTTAATCTTTCTACCAATTGAATCCCTTTCTATATGAAGAACCCCTGCATCTTCTTTTAAATAACTATTGTATTGTTTTTCTATCCCCGCTTCCCCGTCAAAACTATCTCCTGAAACATATCCTAAAATATGAGAAAAATTATTTCCATCTAGATATTCTCTTGTGTTTTTAGTTAATAATTCAAAAGATGGCAATTCTTTTTCTTTTGTTTTTAATACAATAGCTTTTTCTTTTTCAATATCTTTAGCAATTAACAATGTTCCCGAATCCTTTTGATTAATTTTTTCCATTAATTCAGAAAAAGGTATTTCTAATATCCTAGCAACCTCCCTTATTTCCCCCTCTTTTGATAATTCGTCAACAAAAAGGGCGTCAATGTAATAGATTAATTCAAATTGTTGAGAATTAAAGGCCAATTGGTTCATTGATTTATCATAAATTATTCCCCTTTGAGCATTAATTTGTTTTGAAAGATATTTATTGTCTTCTGATTTGATATTATAGTCCTCAAAAGAAAGAACCTGAAGATTAAATGAATAAAAAAAGAAAAAACCTATTATAATTAAAAACAGTCCAAAGGTTAATTGAAATATCTTTTGAGATAAAGCGGTTTCCATTACGTAAGCACCCTTGTCTTTTCTGTGCTCCAAAACATCCAAAAATATCTCTTCTGTATCAATGTTTTTATTCTCTCTCTTTACTCTAAATTTTTGGTATCCACGAAATTGAAAAAATCCTAACATATCTAAATAAAATAATTTTTAATAAATAAAAAATTGTCAGTAATATCAAAGCCATCAAACCAATATAATTAGAAGAATAAATATCCCAAAACAATCCAATAAAGAAAGCGACATAAAGTCCAGTTTTTGAGGTTGGATCTTCTAAAAAATTAATTAGAAAACATAAAATTAATAAAAATGGAAAGAAATATAAATTACTTAATTCTATTAAAAAAAGAATATACAACAATAATCCCAATAGAAATATCTTAATAAATTTTTTAATCATTGAATATCTGCGTTACTTTTAATATGTTTACCCTGTCTATTGAAAAAACACTATACAATTTTTCAATTTCAGAGATTTGAAATGGTTCGTTATCAATCTTTTTAGGGTTTTTAACCTTTCCAACAACAAGACCTGCAGGATATTTGCCCCCCAATGGTGATGTTAAAATAATTTCTCCCTCTTTTAATTCTTTATCGCGCGGGAACATTTCTAGAGATATTAATTCACTGCCAGCTCCTTTTGCTAAGGCAATAACACCATTAATTGAAACATCAGTTAAGTTATCTTTTAGCGACAATAATTTAACCCTAGAATAATTATTATAAACTTCCGAAACTATTCCTATTAAGATATTATCATTTATAACAACCGGGAAACCAACCCTAACACCATTATTTGAACCAGTATTAATCAAAACGGAATCAGTCAAATAATCTTTAGAGATAATTCTTCCAGAAATTAAGTCCACCTCATCGTAATCTTTTAGACCTAAACTTCCCCTTAAAAATTCGTTTTCTCTTTTTAGTTCTTCGTTTTCAGCTATTACTGAAATTAATTTCTGATCTTCAACTAATTCACAATTACTATTAACTCTCCACAAATTAGTTTGCATTTTTTCCCCTAGGGAGTAAAAAAACTCTTTCGTATTAAAAAGATTAAGAATAAAAAAAACAACTAAAAGCAAAAAAAAGATTGATATTTTTCTTTTAGTAAAAATCCTCATAATCAGATTATACAACAGAAACAAAAAAAATACGAGTACAACATACTCGTAAAATTCCTTTCAATCTTTAATACGGGGACGACCTACTTTCGCGGATACCACTATCATCGGCCTTAGAAGATTTCACTTCCGAGTTCGGGATGGGATCGGGTGGAGCACTTCCAGTATTATCCCCATATTAAAAACAAAAAGGAATTATGTGTATAAGAATAAAACTATTAATTGCTAACCAAAGGTTTAATACCCAATTAGTAGTGCTCGGCTGAACTCCTCACGGAGCTTACACCTGCACCCTATCAAGGTCATAGTCTTTAACCTGGGTAAGAGTTCTAATCTTGGAGTGGGCTTCGAGCTTAGATGCTTTCAGCTCTTATCCCTTCCCAACTTAGCTACTCAGCTGTGCCCTTGGCAGGACAACTGATACACCAGAGGTTGGTTCACCCTGATCCTCTCGTACAAAGGGCAACTCTCCTCAAAACTCGACGCCTGTGGTAGATATGGACCAACCTGTCTTACG
>JBAZIG010000007.1:0-2057 GCA_041651955.1 Minisyncoccota bacterium
TAGATAAACACCAAGCCTCTCTCCATCAATATCCACTCCTGATTCCTTTAAAACAGAGGACAATTTAAGATGTGCGATTGTATAAGGCGCCATCATTAATTCAAAGCCATGCAAACGAGGAAGCAAATCTTCCTTAACATATTTTGACCATCTTCCTTCCTGCCCCTCAAAAGATTTTTTAATCTTCAAGATTGCTTCATTTAAAAAAGTTCCTGTTCCAGTGGCTGGATCAAGCACCTGTACTCTATGAATTAATTCTTTTGTTCTTTTACCTTGAACCTCAACTGGCATTTCCATTTTTGAAGAATCTACTAATCCATTTAAACCAAATTCTTTAATCAAAATCTCGTTTATAGAATTAACAATAAATTTAACAACTGGACGAGGAGTATAAAAAACCCCTAAGCTCATTCTTTCTTTAGGATTATACTCCCTAAGGAAATCTTCATAGAAATGTACTATCGGATCCTTGCTATTATCTTTCTCAATATCATAATAATCATGGATAATCGCATTAACATCAGCATTAGTAAATTCCTCACATAATTCATTAACAATAATTTCTATCCTTTCATCAAAAGAAGCTCCTGTAATATGATCAAAGAAGTGACGCAAGAAAGGATTGGATGCGGGAATTAAATCTCTAGCCTCTTGTCTTGAAAAAGTTTCTGGAGTTTTATCATGATATCTAGCAACAAATAATCCATAAACTACTGTTTGAGCATACATATCAGCAAATTTCTCATAATTCAAATCCTCCAATAATAAGTTTTTAATAACACCATATATAGATAAAAGATTTTCATTTTTCTTATCATCTTCAGAAGATAAAAAAATATTGATATTATCTCTTATTCTTCGGGCTTTTCCAGCCATTACTTTTACTAAAACTATTCCCGACTTAATCGGTTCTCTCGATTCATTAATAAAATCCTTAATAGTATCCCCTAATAAAATATAATTATCTTCATTGAATTCAATTTCACCATTATTTATCTCGCCCAACTTAATTGATTCACAATACTTCTGTCCATTCCTATAAAACCTAAATTCTAAATAATTAGTAAGAATTAAATTTGAATAACCATAATACCTAATCATTTGCTCTCCCTTTTCTATGTCATCCAAAGAAATATTAACATCTTTTGCTTCTGCATAAGCAACCGTTGTTTTCTTCTTCATAAAAACAAAATCAGGAGAACCATATTCGCTTCTCTTAGGATCATTTACAACATTAAGACTTGTTATATTTTCAAACAACTTTTCTAATGCTGGACGATAAGCATGCTCACGAGCATGCCCTGTTTCATATTTCTTTTTAATTTGATCTATATAATCTTTTACTCTTGAATTCATTTAGCTAAATAATTTTTTATCTATTAAAATCTTAACAGAAAAACAAAATAAATAATAGATATCTTTTAATTTAAATTTATTTAAAAAATAAAATTTAAAACGGGATATCTTCTATATTAATCTCACCATCAGATAAATCTTTATTCTTACCCTCTAAAAAGAAATTTATAGAAATGGCAATATTTAATATATCTTCCCTGTCTAAAAATATTATACGTCTTCTAGCCTCTATATCTAATTTTTCTGCAAGAAAATTTTTAGCTTGCTTTGTAATGTCTCCCGCCGAAACAATAAACATATGATCTAATAAATGTTTCCTATTTGTTTCAGGATCCCAAATAGGACTATCTAACATCATTGTAATTTGATTTAAAATTTCACCAATATTACCGTTACTTTTCCCCGAAGAATCTATTTTATCTTTTTTGACTTGTATTCCAAAATAAATATAGTGCGTTGTTGGTAATTGGTATTTCATCCAAATATCTTTACCGTATTCTAAAAGTTTATCTTTATGTCCAGCAAAACTAATTCTTAAAAATCCAAGTTGTTTAAAAGTAGGAATTAAAACTTTTTCTATTATATCATCCTCACTAGCACTAGATAAAAATTTTTCGAGTTTTTTCTTTTCTTCTATTTCTTCTTTTGTAAGAATCCTTTTATTCAAAACCACTCCAGCAGAAGTAGTTTGATTTTTAATA
>JBAZIG010000007.1:2067-31155 GCA_041651955.1 Minisyncoccota bacterium
TTCTTAAATGTATTTTTTTACTCCCATCTTTATATACTTCCAACCCCTCCCTTTCAAAGCTTCTATTAATATCTCTTAAGGCACCTATTCTTTCGGGATCTAATTCCGTAAAATCGGCTGGCTCTAATAATTCTTGCACAACCTTAATTAAACTATCTGCTGGTAATTGAATGTTTGTTGACAAACCCTCGTTAAGCCCACTTAAAACACCCCTTACCCAATAAGCCCTAGTAGACCCATCGTGTGTATAAGGAAGATTACAATTTGAAAAAAAATCTGTTAACTTACTACTTGATCTGTAGATAAAATTTTTTTCTCCATAATCTTGTCCACATATCATTTCAGCTAATTCTTTAATTGTTCGTGGTTGTAATTTCATGATAATAAATAAAAACACCTTAAATTATAAGGTGCTTCTATCACTATTATTAATTATTGCTAAATTGTATATTTTATTAATCATAATATTTTAACGCGTCTCGCATAGCGCTCAAAGTGGCTGTGGGACTAGGACTCGAACCTAGATTAACGGAGTCAAAGTCCGTCGTCCTACCATTAGACGATCCCACAATATTAATCTATTCCTATTGACTCAATTATTGCTAACTCTAAAGGAAGTTGCTGTATTGATGCATATCTACTCTTATTCTCAGCCTCTAAAAGAAGTTCAATAGTTCTTTTTAATGTTCCCTCGTCAAAACTTTCTGATTGTTTTTTTGCCTTGGCGATTGACTCTTTTGTTTCCCCAGGCATTATTGACCCTATTAAATTAGCATCAATTTTTAAAATAATCAACTTTCTTAAGTATTCAATTAGTGTTTTTGTAAATTCGGGCAAGTCAATTCCCCTTTCAATCTGTTCTCCTATAAACTTCAATGCACCTGCCTTGTCTTTTTCAATTAGATAGTTTGTTAATTCAGTAACAATATCTATTTGAACTATACCCAAAAGAATTCTTACATCTTCTTCTTTAATCTTTGTTCCTGGCAGAAAACTCAATACTTGATTGAGTATTCCCTCTGCGTCTCTCATTGAGCCATCTGATGCTAGTGCAATTATTTTTAATGCTTCTGCGTCTATTTCAATTCCTTCTTTTTTGCAAATGCCAGATAGTTTTTTTACGATATCATCGTATGGTAGTTTGTAAAAATCAAATCTTTGGCATCTTGAAGCAATAGTCGGTATCATTTTGTGTGCTTCGGTAGTTGCTAGTATGAAGATGGCAAATGCTGGTGGCTCTTCTAATATCTTTAAAAGTGCGTTAGCGGCATCTTTTGATAATTGATGTGCTTCGTCTAGTATTAATACTTTGTATTTTAAGAAATTAGGTGCAAACTTAATACTTTCCCTGATGCTTCTTATTTCATCAATGCCCCTATTTGAAGCAGCATCTATTTCTATAATGTCAATTGCCTTACCTCCATTTATTTCTAAACAAGAAGGACATTTGTTGCATGGTTCTGAACCCTTAGGATTTTGACAATTAATTGCTTTAGCAAAAAGTCTTGCCAGAGTGGTTTTTCCAGTTCCCCTGTGTCCAGAGAACAAGTAAGCATGGGATATCATTCCTGAAGATATCTCGTTTGTAATAGTTTTAATTACGTGCTCTTGGCCTATAAAATCCTTAAAACTAGATGGTCTATATTTTCTATAAAGTACTAAATTTGTCATGATCCTATTGTATGATTTTTTTAATTAAAAATCAAATTATTTAAAAAAAGTGCGCAAGAGATATTTTATCTACTTGCGCTAACGGAGGAGTTTGAATGAATGGTCCGAGATTTCACGCAGAACGGTCGCGAATACGTCTCTTTTATTAATTATCACCTCCTAAAGAACTAGTTCTTGACCCCCCTTGGAGGAACGATGAAGCGGATAGAATTCAAAGGGTCGAGAACAATTTAATACTAAAAGATTATTAAAAATTTGTCAATAAAAAATGGACACCATTCACAATCATTGTGTGATATGAATTGGTGTCCTGGAAATTCGATTGTAGTGAATTTCCGCCCCTCTCTTCTGTTGTAAGAAGTTCATAGGAGCTATTTTATATAATATCAAAAAAATAAAAATGTCAATTGTTGACAATTCAAAATCTTCTGTATAGAATAGTTATAATGAATAAAATAATAACCAATCAAGTTTGTTGCTGTTGCCCCCCTTTGGACTAAGAGGTTGGTTTTTTGTATAATATATTTCAATCTCTTAGGCGTAAGAGATTTTTTATTAATAATCAATAATATATGAAAACAATTTTAGAACATATTGGTAATACTCCCTTAGTGAAGGTTGAAGAAGAAAATGACTCTAGTATCTTTGCTAAAATGGAGGGCTTTAATCCTGGTGGATCAATCAAAGACAGGATTGCTCTTAATATGATAAGAAATGCTGAAAGTGAAGGAATAATTAAAAAGGGAGACACCTTAATAGAGCCAACTAGTGGAAATACTGGTATCGGTCTTGCAATGGTGGGAGCTATGCTCGGATACAAAGTAAAAGTGATAATGCCAGAAAACACAAGTATTGAGAAAATAAAGATGATAAAGGCCTTTGGAGGAGAGGCCATTTTAGTTGAGAATTTAAGATACAAAAAGTTTGCTATTGAAGATGCAAGGGATATGGCTAAAAATGGTTCTGGATTGTTTTTTCTAAATCAATACGAGAATATGAATAATCCATATACTCACTACGAGAATACTGCTGAAGAGATGATTAAACAATTAGAGGTAAAAAAGATAGATTATTTTGTGGCTGGAATGGGAACTGGCGGAACAATAACAGGAATAGGTAAAAAATTAAGAGAGTTTTTTCCTGCGATTAGAATTATTGGTGTCCAGCCAGTTCAAGGAGAAACAATAGAGGGCTTAAGATCAATAAAAGATGGTTTTGTTCCTCCAATTATGGATATTGATTTAATTGATGAAATTTATGATTTAGAGGAAATTAAGGCCATAGAAACAAAAAATGATTTAGCCAAAAAAGGCATACTAGTTGGTCCTAGTTCTGGGGCAGCTATGTATATTTGTAGAGAAATATGTAAGAATAATAAAGGAGTTAATATAATTACTATTTTTCCCGATAGAGGAGAAAGATATATATAAAAATATGAAATTATATAATAGTTTAACAAAAACAAAAGAAGAATTTAAGCCAATAAATAAAGAAAGCGTTGGTATGTATGGTTGCGGACCAACGGTTTATTGGTTTGCCCATATTGGTAATTTAAGAACATATATTTTTGAGGATCTACTTAAAAGAGTTTTGGGATATAATGGATACAAAGTTAAGCACGTAATGAACATTACTGATGTTGGCCACCTAACTTCTGATTCTGATTCAGGCGAAGATAAGTTAGAAAAAGGCGCTAAAAAAGAAAGAAAGAGTGTTTGGGATATTGCACAATTCTATACTGATTTTTTCAAAGAAGATTTAAAATTATTGAATATAATTGAACCAACTAAATGGATTAAGGCAACTGATACGATTAGTGATCAAATAGAACTAATTAAAATTTTGGAAGAAAAAGGATTCACCTATACCATATCCGACGGAGTATATTTTGATACTTCTAAATTAGAAAAGTATGGACGACTTTGGGGAGACAGCGAAAGAAAAGAAATGAAAGGAAGAATTGAGAAGGTAAAAGAAAAAAGAAATCAAACCGACTTTGCTTTGTGGAAGTTTAGTCCTAAAAATGAAAAAAGACAGATGGAGTGGGAATCACCATGGGGGGTTGGTTTTCCTGGTTGGCACACTGAATGTGTGGTAATGAGCACAAAAGAATTAGGAATCCCTTTTGATATTCATTGTGGAGGCATAGATCATGTTTTTATTCATCACACAAACGAAATTGCCCAAGCAGAGGCCGCTTATGATAAGCCACTAGCTAATTATTGGTTGCATGGAGAATTTCTTAATTTAAAGGATTCTAAAATGAGTAAATCTTCTGGAACGATTATTACCCTACAGACATTAAAACAAAAAGGGATTAATCCCCTTTCTTACAGGTATTTATGTCTAAATACTCATTATAGATCAAAATTATCTTTTAGTGATGAAAGTATTGAATTTGCAGAAACAAGTTTAAATAATTTATACGAAAAGGCCTTTGAATTATTTAACAGTCAAAAAACAGAACTGTCAAAAAAATATGATGAATATAAAAATCAATTTATAGAACACATCAATGATGATTTAAACATTCCATCTGCCCTAGCGATGACTTGGGATATGTTAAAAGACAAAGAGTTATCTGACTATGAAAAGTATAATTTATTAATTGAATTTGATAAGGTTTTTGGATTAAAAATATCATCAATTAAAACTGATGGAAATGTTTTAAATTCAAATTACATTATCAAAACCTTTAAAGATGATGTTCCTTTTTGGACAAGCAATATTGAGTCATTGCCTGAAGATGTTAAAAATTTAATTAAGCAAAGAGAAGATTATAGGAATGCTAAAAATTGGCAAAAGTCAGATGAGATTAGAAATAAACTTGAAAGCATCGGTTGGCAAGTTGAGGATTCTGGTAAAAAAACAATCATCAAGAACACTTCTTATAAAAATTAAGAACACGGTCAGCTACTTTTTTCCATGAGTATTTTTCTGCTTCTTGTATTCCCCACTCACCCATTTCTTTTCTTAATTTTTCATCAATAATTAATTTTTCTAATTTTAGAGATAATTCAACTTCATTTCTTGGTGTTGCTAAAAATTGTTCTCCCGGAGTTTCTTTTAATAATTCCTCATATCCCTTATTCGCAAAACCAACAATTGGTTTTTTACATGCCATTGCTTCTAATAAAACAATTCCGAAACTTTCTCCAAATATTGCTGGGCTACAATAAATGTCACAAGTAGAATAATATTGAGCTACTATTTTTCCTGTTTGTGTTCCCTCCCAAAAAATATCATTAATTTTATTTGCTTGAACGTATTCTTGGCATTCCCCTTTGAGTGGCCCATCTCCAACAATAATTAATCTTATATTATTATATTTTTTCTTTAATATCTTATATGCTTTTAAAAGATAAATCAAACCCTTTCTTTCTTCTATTCTTCCTAAAAATAATATATTTATTTTATTTCTATCAAATTTATTTAATCTCTTAATTGAAGGATTAAACTCTAATAAATCAACTCCATTGGGAATAACTTCTTTGTATCCATTAAAATTTTCAAACAAATCAAGGTTGAAGGGAGCGACTCCAATAATTCCAGAAACCTTTTTATCTACTAAATTGCTAAAACCGCCAATCATTTTTTTAATTAAAGGACTGTCTTCAATGTTTGCATGAGAAGTAATAATGTTTAAGCTGTCTGACTTTTCTAATATCTGAACGGCGCTTGGGGCGATGAAATTATGAAAATGTAGAATATCAAATTGCTCTCTTTTCAAAACTCTTTTAATAGCCAATGGATTTAAATTAAAAACAAGATCACCTTGTGTTCCCCCAACATTAATTGGTATAGAGGTTCCTAAAAGAATGACATTTTTGTCATACTTTTCCCACAATTTTCTTCGGGGAACGATTATCTTTGTCTCAATTCCCCTTTTTTCAAATTCTTTTGATAGGCCTAAAATATGATTTTTAACTCCTCCGGGATTAGCGAAGGAATGAAAGGATATAAAACCGATTTTCATATATGATTGACGTTCATTTTTTTGTCTGCTACATTATATATAATGAATGATAAAATATCAAATATAAAAGTGCCTCCCCAAGATATTGAAGCAGAAAAAAGTTTACTTGGTTCTTTAATGCTTGAGAAAGAAGCCATCACAAAAGTTGCCGATATTATCCGTCCCGAAGATTTTTACAAAAGAAATCATCAATATATTTATCAAGCAATAGAAGATCTTTATGCCTCAGGAGAGCCAGTTGATGTAATTTCTGTTGCCTCTAAACTAAAAGAAAGAAACCAACTTGATAATCTTGGGGGAACGGCCTATTTAACCGAGTTAATAAACATTGTTCCAACGGCAAGTCATGTTTTAACTTATGGTAAAACAGTAAAAAAGAAAAGAGTTTTAAGAGATCTTATTGAGGCCGGTTCGGAAATTGGATTAATGGGATATAAGGAAGACGAAGACCCAGATGATTTACTTGATTCAGCTGAAAGAAGGATATTTGGTATTACTCAAAAAAATCTAACACAATCATTTTTACCAATCAAACCATATCTTGAAGAAGCATTTGAAAGAATTGATAGGATGTCTAAACAAAAAGGAGCAACTAGGGGCGTTGCTACTGGCTTTAATGGGCTTGATTCTATTTTATCGGGGCTACAAAGATCAGATTTAGTTGTTTTGGCTGCTAGGCCATCTATGGGTAAATCAAGTTTAGCATTAGATATTGCAAAAAATGTTGCTCTTAAAGAAAAGTTACCAGTTGGTATTTTCTCTTTAGAAATGTCAAAAGATCAATTGATTGATAGATTAATCAGTTCTGAATCAAACATTGATTCTTGGAAGATTAGACAAGGAATGCTTTCTTCCGAGGGAGAAAATAATGATTTTGTTTGTATTCAACATGCGTTAGGAGTTTTATCAGAGGCTCCCATCTTTATTGATGATGCTTCAAGTTGTAGTGTTTTGCAAATGAGAGCAATGGCAAGAAGATTACAAGCAAGTCATGGTCTTGGACTAATTATTGTTGATTATCTTCAACTAATTGAACCAAACAATAAGATAATGAGCAGTGTCCAACAGATTACAGAAATATCAAGACAATTAAAGGGTTTAGCAAGAGAATTGAATGTTCCCGTTTTGGCCCTATCTCAATTATCTAGAGCCGTTGAACAAAGAACTCCTAAAATACCCCGACTATCTGACTTGCGTGAAAGTGGAGCAATTGAACAAGATGCAGATGTAGTATTGTTTATTTATAGAGAAGATGTTTATCAAGAAGAAACTCCCAGAAAAGGAATGGCTGATATTATTATTGCTAAACATAGAAATGGTCCTATCGGAAGAGTTGAGCTTGTTTTTGATAAACAAAGAGCCTGCTTCCGAAATATGGAAACAGGCCGTGAATTTACCGAGGGAGATATTGGTTTTTAGTTTTTAATTTCTAATATCTCTACTTCTGTGTAGTATTGTTTATGTCCTTGCTTAAGCTTATATCTTTTCTTTGGTTTGAATTTATAGGTCATTACTTTTGGGTGTCTGGCTTGTTTGATTATTTTAGCTGTTACTTTTGCACCTTCAACTTTTGGTGTTCCGATTAGCAATTCCTTTTCATTATCAAGCAAAAGAACTTCATCAAACACAACTTCGCTACCCTCTTCTTGGTCTATTTTTTCTATTTTGATTTTGTCATTTGGAGAAACTTTGTATTGTTTCCCTCCTGTTTTTATTACTGCTAACATATTGTTTTATTAATTTAATACTTATTTCTTATATCAATTAAAGGGATAAAAGTCAAATACCTATTAAACATGTCCCCTGTCTAGGAACATAGTGAGATTCAAAGCGTCTCTTTTTTGTTTCTCCATCGGGATAAATAACCTCGTAATCAAAATATGCATCAAGACCGTTATACGCACTTTGGGTGCATTGTATCTTTTGTGATGGCAATGTGGTTGTTTTTATCATTCTTGTAGGGTTTGGCTTAACGATGTTGTAAATAGTTGGCTCAGACATATTTATAATTCTTCCATCATTTGTTCCCCACAACTCAATAGATAATCCTTCTTCTCTTACTTCTGCTTGTATTAAAATATATTTTTCTGTGTCGTTAACAAATTTAAAATCTGGTAACGGATCATAAATAGTAGCATCCATTCCTGCCGGTTCGTAATAGGACATATGATAAGAATGATTTTGCCGCATTGTGACAGGAAGACCCGAATTTAAAACCGCTCTAAATAATGTCGTGCTTAAATGGCAAAGACCACCACCAAATTCATAATAAATACTATTGTTCTTTATTATTGCTTCTTTAACATAACCATTGCTCTCATCTATTTTTCCAAGAGTTTTTATTAGCGAAAATTCTTCTCCTGGTTTTAATAATAAACCATTTATTGCTTTAGAACCGTTAGAGATATTGGAAATGCGATCAGTTGTTGATGAAGCGAATCCTAAAATATATTTTCCAATAATTTCTTTAATTTCAAGTTCATTTGAATAAGAAGATTCTAGTATTATTTTTTCTACTGGCAAATAAAAATTTTTAAATGGCTCCTCTATCAATGTAATTAATCTTTCAGTTGTTTTTTCTAGATCTAATTTTCTACCCTCCATTCCAGGTTGAAAATTTTCAACAAGTCCGTTATTTAAATTAAATTTTGGCAAGCGAGGAGTTTGATCTATCTGAACAGATATATTTTCCTTAATGTATTGTTCTGTTTTTTCCCTGTCTATCTCAATAATTATTTCATTATCTTTTTTTAATAAATTAATAATATCAAGTAAGTCATCTTTATTGATTTTTATTTTCTTCATTTCATATTCTAGAGTAATAGGAGTTAAATCTAGTATTTGTTGTAAATTATTTCTAATTGATAAACAATTTTCTTCTGTTATGTTTGCATTTGTATATTGACCCGCTAAAGAAATATTAGAAAAATTTAGATTACCCAAATTATCTTTTAATTTTTGTATTCCCTTTTTGTAATCAATAATATCCCCTGCTTTTTCTTTTTCAATTTTTAAAACATTACTCTCTAAGTAGAAATAAGAATCTTGGGGGTAGTAAAAAGAAAAGACATCTCTTAGGTTGTTTGTTATTTCTTCCTCTCTTAGGTCAATTTTTATGGATATATTTTTTTTGTTAAATAAAAGATTAAATTTTTCTAAGAGTTTACCATTTCTTCCAATTAGCAGGGCCTCATTAATTGTTTCATTCACCTTAAAATTAATAAGATTATTGACTAATTCTGCATCAAATGATGATTCAATCGGATAAACAATTATCTCTTTTTCTTTGTAAAGAAATTTAATTCCCTCTTGATTTACATTATTTATCCTTTCGTTGATTATCAATTTTGCCTCTTCTTTTGAAAGTCCTCCGATTTTTACTTCTCCAATATAGATATTGGGATATATTTTTTGAGAATATTTTAATTCAAAGAAAAAATAAAAAAAGCCTATTATAAGAAAAGCAATTAAAATGTATTTTATTTTTTTGTTTTTCAAAAACACCTTGGTTTATTATTTTGTAATAAAGTAAAAAATAATGGAAAGAATAATTAATGGTAGGATTGCCCAGACAACTTTTTGATATCTAAAAAGAGATTTACCTCTTCTTGCTCTTGTGATTCTAAAATGTTTTTCAAATGCTAAAAAACAAACACTACCCAATATAATTGAAAATATTAGTTTGTCTATTCCCCAAATTTTATTTAAACTATGTCCCAATAAATCATAGTAATATAGTGGTCCAAAAATGAAAGAATAATAAATAAGAGTTATTAATATCTCTATTCCTTTAAAATTAATGTTTCTTTTTTTAAAAAAATCAATAGTCCAGATAATTAATCCTACTATTAGTCCACCTATCCAAAGGCCCGTAATAGTATCGTCTATCTTTAAGTACCTTGTTAGTCCAACTCCTGCACCCACACCAAAAACACAAACTGGACAAACAGCTAATGCTTTTTCTGCAATAAATAGTCCCAAAAGAGAAATAATTGAAGCAACTTTTATTTTTTTCATTTTTTAATTAAAAAGTAATTCTGATATTATAAAGAATATATAAATAAATAGCAAGAAAACGGCTTCTTTTTTACTAATATGATGATTTGTTTTAATGAATATAAAAAAGAAAAATATCGCCATAAATAAAAATATTCTTGCAATTAAGAAGGGAGATAGATCAGTAATAACTATTGGATTAATTAATGCGACAATGCCGATTACTAATGTTGAGTGTGAAACCACTGAACCCATTAATCCACCTAAAATCATCCATTCAAGGTTTTTTCTAGCTGCACTAATAGCAAAAAATGTTTCTGGGGCAGAATTTCCCAGGGCGACAACAAAAAGTCCTATAAGCATAACAGGAACATCAAGGTATTCTGCAAAGAAAGACGCTGATCTAACTATTAAATCAGAAGCAACGGCAAAAAGTAATAAACAAATAATGATTTTTAATAGGCCCTTAAAAGATTCAGAAAAACTTTTTTGTATTGGTTGTTCATCTTCACAGACCTTTGTAAATCTATCTTTTCTGGAAAAAAGCCAAATAATATAAAAGAAAAAGAAAGAGATAAGAAGTATTCCATCTATTCTTGAAAGGTTGCCATCCCACATAAAAGCGATTGGTAGAATAGCAGCAATTGATGTAAATAATAGAGAGTCGTTAATCGTTCTGCTTTTTGCTGGAATGCCATTTTTAGAAAACAAAGCAGCTAAAGCAATTGCAAGAGTAACGTTTATTACACTTCCCCCGATTACTTCACCCAAAGATAATTGAGGTATACTATGAACTGCTGAAGATATTCCTACAAACAAATTAGGCAAAGAACCAACAAATGCCATCAATAAGAAAGAAACAACGAATTCTTTCCATCCCAAAAACCTTGCAACTCTATTAAAACTCTTAACAATTATCTCTCCTGAAAAATAAAAGATAATGCAAGAAATTGAAAAAATAAAAATATAATTTATTAATTCCATAATTTTGTGATCCCAACCGGATTTGAACCGGTGTTACTAGATTGAGAATCTAGTGTCCTAGGCCTCTAGACGATGGGACCTATAACAAAAATAAAATAGCATATTAATGATTATTTGTCTAAATCTTCTACGTAATCATAAGGAATTTGCCAATAGCCAAGAATATAACTTGCAAGTTCATTAAACATTGGCACTGCAGAATACTCTGATGTTTTTATTTTCTTGGAATTATTCAATTTAATAAGAACAATAAATTGAGGATCTAGTGCAGGAGCAAAACCCATAAAGGTCTGCCATGTGCTGTCAGAATAACCCGCTTTGTTTATTCCAAGAGAAGAATATGGTATTTGAGATGTTCCTGTTTTTCCTCCAATCCAATAACCCTTTACCTTTGCTAAATGTCCGAAACCATTTTCAACAACACTAATTAACATTTTTTTTAATTCTGTGCTTGTTTCCTGTGAAATAATGTTTTTTCTTATTGCCTGCGGTTCAACTATTTGGCCGTTAATTTTTTGAACAATATGTGGTTTATACAAAGTTCCGCCATTAATTACAGCAGAAAAAGAATTAATTACTTGAAGAGGCGTCATTGCTATTCCTTGACCGAATGAAGCAGTTCCAAAACTAATATCAACATTATTTTTAAGTGCATTTTTAATTTCATTATTTAAAGAAACAACCTCTCCTGATAAATCAATTCCAGCTTTTTCAAAAATACCAAATTTTTCTAGGTATTTATAAAAGGATTGATGTCCTAATTTTTTTTCAACAAAGATAACGCCAGTGTTTATTGATTTTTCAAGAACTTGAGTCATATTCACTTCTCCCCATGCCTTGTTTGAATAATTAGAAACTTTGTTTGATGGATATTGCACGTAACCTAAATTATCATTGTATTTTGTTTCTGCCTTAACTGCTCCATCATTTATTGCCATTGCCATTGTTATTGGTTTGAAAATTGAACCTGGCTCAAAGATTTCTTGTATTGCAGAGTTTTTAAACCAATCACTGTCAGCAATTTTATAGTTATTAGGGTCAAAATTGGGCTTTTGAGCCATTGCAATTACAGCTCCAGTATTTGGGTTCATAACAATTATATTTCCTCCCTCAGCGTCATATTCTTTTATGCCCTTCTCTAGGATTTCTTCGGCCATAAATTGAATATTATAATCAATAGTAAGGGTTAAATTGTCTCCATCAAGAGAGTCGCCGTTTGATGCCTTAAAAGAAAATTTATATGGATTGGCTTGGTTTTTTTCTAATGATGATATTCCTTTAAGTTTTTCGTTATAATATTCTTCTATTCCGTATTGACCAATTTTATCTTGATTAACAAAGCCAATGATTTGTGATCCATTTATTTCTGCTGGATAATATCTTTTTGTTTCATTTCCGACATATAGCCCTTTTATTTTTAATGCTATAATTTCCTCTGCTTTTTCTTTTCCGATTTCTTTTTTAACTATCTTATAAAAACTATCCTCATCTTCTAATAAAGAAAGAAGAAAAGATTCTTCTACATCTATTATTTTTAGTATCTCTTTAACGGCACTTTCTTTATCATCTATTTCTGCGGGAGAGATAAAAAAATATGGCTCTTTTTTATTCATTGCCAATATCTCACCATTAGAAAAATAAACATATCCCCTTTCTCCAGTTGATTCTGATAATTCAACTTGCTGTCCTTGAGCTATTGCTTTGTAAAAGTTTCCTTGGTTTATTTGGATTATAAAAAGGCGGCACAAAAAAATGCCACCAATAATAAGAACAATGACAACAATAAAATCTAATCTCAAATCTTTAACCTTCATCTATTTATTTTTTTGCTAAAGAGACCTCTGGAATTACAATATAATTTCTTGTGCTTATACTAACTTTTTGAAAACCTTCTTCAATAATTTTTTCTTCTGCATTCTTCAAATTTCTTTGTTGAGAGATTGATAATTTAAGCTCAGCATTTTCTTTTTTGAGATTTTCAATTGTTGTCATTTTCTTTCCCATTAAATAACCAGTTTCAGATATTTTTACTACTTGGAAAAAGTAAAAAACAACTAGTGCCGAAAAACCGAATAATACGGACAATAATACTAAATTCTTTTTTCTTTTATTCCTTTTTGTCATATTTATTTTTTTACGATTATTCTTAATTTTGCTGATCTGCTCCTTGGGTTTATTTTGATTTCTTCTTCGCCCGGAACAATTGGTTTATTTAATTCTAATTGATTGTCTTTTATAAAATTTTTAACTATTCTATCTTCAAGCGAATGAAATGATATTATCATTAATTTTCCTTTACTGTTTAACACTTCTAATGCTTGAGGAAGGACTTTTTTTAAATTTTCTAATTCTTGATTTACTTCTATTCTTAATGCTTGAAAGGTTCTTGTTGCTGGATTAATTTTTGATCCAGGAACTATCCTTTTAATAATTTCAACTAATTGTAATGTGCTTTTTATTTTTCTTCTTTTTCTTTCTTCAATGATCTTTTTTGCTATTTTTTTACTAAATTTTTCTTCTCCATACTCTCTCAATATCCTTTCTATTTCGTTTTCGTCATATTCATTAATAATTTCTTCTGCAGATATTCCATTGCCATAATTCATTAATAATGGTTCATCTTTATTAAAACTGAATCCTCTTTTACTTGAATCAATATGGTATGATGACATTCCAGCATCTAACAATATCCCCGACACATCTTTAAAATTATTCTTTTCAATTATTTCTTTAAGATTAATATAGGAATCGTTTATGGCAATTAATCGATCATCTTTTATTGTTTTTTCAAATATCTCTTTGTCTATTTCTATACCTAAGACCTTCCCTTCTGGTTTGTTTTTCTTTAATATCTCTTTTGTGTGCCCTCCAAAACTTAACGTGCAATCAATATAATTCTTGTTGGCCTCAATTTGGTCTATTACTTCCTTTAATAAAACTGGTATGTGCATTTTATATTCCTAATTCTTTTAATCCGTCTGCTATATTTTCAACTTGAGTTCCTGTTGTTTCTCCATATTTTTGCCAGTTATTCTCATCCCAGATTTCAATTCTATCGTATAGACCAGCAATAACTACTTTTTTATCTAATTTTGCATATTCTTTTAAATAATCAGGTATTAATATTCTACCCAAACTATCTACCTTTACGTCCATTGCTCCTGCAATCATTACTCTAGCAAAACTTCTTGCGTTTGCTTGTGATAATGGCAATTTGCTTAATTTTTCAGCTAGTTCGTCCCATTGCTTTTGTGGATACAAAAAAAGACACCCATCAATTCCTCTGGTGAGGATGGCGCCCTTTGATAAAACACTTCTAAATTTAGTAGGAATAGTTAGCCTCTTCTTGGGATCTAAATTGTAATTGTATTGTCCTATTATCATTTTTAGTTATCCACAATTAATCTTAGTTATCCACACTTTTCCCCACTTATTAACACTGTACGACCATTCTACACCACTCAAAATTACTTGTCAACCACTTAAAAAACCCTTGCAAACAAGGGCTTTTGAGAGTTTTCCACAGGAGGCCTATTTATTTAATAGATATTTTAAAAGTTTTAGGATTTATTGTTATTGAACTTCCGTTTGGTATGGAATCTTTTAGTATCTCTTTTGCTATTTCGTTTTCTATATTATCTTGGACTACCCTTTTCATTTCTCTTGCTCCAAAGGTGGGATTATAGCTTAATTCTACAATTTGAGATTTAAGTTCTTCTGTAATGTTTATTTTTATTCTTCTAGATTGAAGATTTTTGTTTATTTTTTCCAGTTTTATTTTTGCTATTTGATTTAAATCTTCTTTGCTTAATGATCTAAAGACAACAACCCCATCAAACCTATTAATAAACTCTGGCCTGAATAACCCTTTTTCAAAAATATCAGACAATAGTTCTTTTTTGATTTCTGGCATTTCTTTTTCTTCTTTTAATGCCTTTAATATTGTTTTATATCCTGCATTTGATGTGGCTATTATAATACAATTGGTAAAACTTACTTTTCTTCCTGTGTAATCGTTTAAATATCCTTCGTCTAAAACTTGTAAAAAAAGGTTTAATATGTTGGGGTGTGATTTTTCTATTTCATCTAGTAGCACTAAAGAAAAAGGATTTTCTTTTACTTGTGTAGTGAGTATTCCTTCTTGACTTTCACAACCCAATATTCTTTTTATATCTTCAATACTTTGAAACTCTGACATATCAAGACGAATAATGTTTTCTTCTGATTTGAAATATGTTTCTGCTAATGCTTTGGCGGTTTCTGTTTTTCCGACTCCCGTTGGTCCCAAAAACAAGAAACTGCCCATGGGTCCCTTTCTTGTTTGAACCCCTGTTCTTGCCCTTCTTAAAGAAGAAGATATTTCTTTCACGGCTTCGTTTTGTCCAACGATTCTTTTATGTAAAATTGATTCTAAATCTAAAAGAATCTCTTTTTCTTGGCTTCTAATTTTACCGATTGGTATTTGAGTTTTCTCAGAAATAAGCAAATGGATATCTTCTGGCATAATAACTTTACTATTCTTCAAAAGAGCTGTTTCTTCTAAAAGATTTATTGCTTTTTGAGGAAATGGAAAGTCAGAAATATATTTTTCGCAAACATCAACAATTTCTTTTAGAGAATTGAATGGGATAAATTTTTTATTTTCCATTTCCACTTGAAAAACTTTGTTTTCAAGAATTTCAATTGTTTCGTCTCTATTCATTTCTTCTACTTCTATTTTTTGAAATTCAGCTAAGATTGATGGTTTTTTCTCTATGTATTTATGCAAACCGTTATAAGAAGTCAAACAAATTATTTTAAAGTGTGGTGATTGAATATAGTTTCCTATTAAACCAGAAATATCAATTATTCCGGCCTTTTGTTTTCCACCTAGAAAATCATGAAAATCATTAATAATTAAAATAACATTTCTAGCATGAATTACTTCCTTAAAACACTGATTAAGAACTTTTTCCATTTGTTCAAAAGAAGTAAAACTTGCAGATAATGAAACAATGTCAATTTCAATAAAGCGATTATTGTTTATTTCTTTTGTGGATCCTTGAGCGATACTCTTTTTAATCAGTCCATGAATTATATTTTTTTTACCCACACCCGGGTCACCAACAATTAGAGCATTGCCAGCATTTTTTTTAGATAATATCCTTTCTAGTTGGGATATTTTATCGTTGTGTCCGGTGATGTCTTCAAATCCCCTTCTTTTAACAATGCTAGTCCAATCAATAGAAAAATTGTCTAGAGTTGGAGTATATCCAGCAGTCCAGTCATTTCCAAAGGAATCAATTTTTGAAAGACTTTCATAATTCCACCACTCTTTCATCTTTTTTATTCTTCTGGAAACTCTTTCTTGCCAAGCGTTTACTTTTTCAAAATCAACTTCTTCTATATCTGAATTTATAATTATGTTTTTTAAGTGGGGTTCATTTTTAGATAAAGATGCCAAAATATCTCCTTCATTTATTGTTTCCCCTCCCCGATTGACAGCAATTTTTGCTGCATCTTTAATAATAATAAAAGAATCATCTCTTACTTTATATTCTATATTTGAAAGTTCTTTTTTAAATTCATCTACATCAATTAACAATCTCTGCATTATAAAATTAATTTTCTGATTTGTTGGTCTTAAAAATGATTTAAGAATTGAGGTTGAATCAAGTGATCTAGATTGAGCCAAGTATTTAATTGAATTAAAATTAAGATATGGCAAAAGATTGCTTCCTTTTTCTAGGGCAATTTTGAGGGGCTCTTTGTTTCTTGGTTTTTTAAGAAAGTTTTCAAAAAATGATATTAAATTGTTAATTATTAAAATTAAAGCAAGGAGAAGAATTATTATATTGAGATAAGCGTTGCTTTCTTTGATAAACAGAATAAAAGAAACAATAATCCCAGCAAAAGAAATAAATTTAATTATTTTCAGCAAAGAAAAAAGCTTTTCTATTTGTATTGCCTTATATATAGATGTTCGTTTGATATTGTTCATATTAAATTAATTATTATCCATAAAGCAATAAAAGGATAAAAAACAAAGAATAAAAATAATAAGATGCCGATTATTAGTGTTAAAAATTCATAAACAACAAAAAATAATAATAAGAATATTCGCATAAAGCAACCAATTGATCTTGTTATCAAGTTAGACATAAAAACATCAAAATATCTTGACATATCAAAACCCCTTCCATAGTCCCAATTATATCTTTTCCATGGAGAAAATAGATTTCTAATGTTTTCTTTTACTGAAAAAAGAACGAAACCAAAAACAATAAAATCTTTAATTATCAAAATTATTTTTTTAGGAGTTTCTATCAATTGCCAATAAAAATAGCCCAAAATGATATTCATAGTTTAATTATATTCTATTTATTAAAAATGTCCATAATTTGCTCTTGACAATAATTATTCTATTAATATAATAATAACATCTTATAAAAAGGTCGGCTATTGTGATAAATTAACAAAAAATAAAAATATGATTTTTGAAGAAGAAAACATAGAAGAAACTAATATTGAAGAAGAAACTTCATTATTATTAATGGACGACGAAGAAGCTTGTGAAATGATTGATGACGAAGAAGAAACAACAAGCGAAATGGATGAAGACGATGACGAAGAAGAAATCGACGATGACGAAGAAGAAATCGATGATGACGAAGAAGAAATCGATGATGACGAAGAAGAATAATTCTTATTGATTTGCGCCCCGGATTACCGGGGCCTTTTATTTGATTTTTTTTAAATAAATTGATATATTGATTCTATAATTATAATAATAAACAATAAAAATGATAAAGAATATTTGGAAGATTTCAACAATTGTTCTAGTAGTAGTTCTACTATTTATTTTCGTTAAACCATTTTTTGAATCACCTCAAAAAGCAGGAGAAAAAGCTATAAATTATATCAACCAAAACTTATTGGGCGACGGCGTTGTAGCAGAATTGGGAGGGGTTGAAAAATCAGATATTACAAAATTATATAAAATAAAGTTAAAGATTCAAGGACAAGAATATGAATCATTCGTTTCTTCTGATGGTAAATATCTTTTTGCTGATGGTCCAATTGATATGTCTACAGAAGTTGAAAAACAGCCACTTCCTGAAATGTTAGAAAAAGAAGCAGAAGATATTGAGGGAGGATTTAAAGGAATTATAGATATGGATGTTTGCATGGAAAATGATAAGCCAATAGTTTATTTCTTTGGTTCTGAAAATTGTCCATATTGTGCATGGGAAAAACCATTAGTTGAAGATGTTATTTCTCAATTTGGAGATGCTATTGATTATCGTGAAAGATATGACGGCGTAACTGATTCGGATGTGTTATTAAAATATGGAGAAGGTGCTGTTCCTATGGTTATTGCTGGTTGTAAGTATTATAGAACTGGTGCAGGTCAAAATCTAGGAGAAGATGGAGAAAAAGAAGCTCTTAAAGCAGTTTTTTGTAGAGCTACAGGAGGAGTTCCTTCATCAGTTTGTGGTGGATAGATTAATAAAAGAAGAACAAAAAACTCCGCACAATAGCGGAGTTTTTTAATACAACAATATTATTTTAATTCTACTGTTGCGCCGGCGTCAACAAATTTCTTCTTAATTTCTTCTGCCTCTTTCTTTTCAACGCCCTCTTTAACTGTTTGAGCACTTGTTGCAACTTCATCAACTAAGTCCTTAGCTTCTTTTAGTCCTTTTTGAGTTAAATCTCTAACAACTCTAATAACTTCAATTTTCTTTTCTCCTGCACTAGTTAAAACAATATCAAATGATGATTTTTCTTCACCAGCTGGAGCTGCTTCACCGCCTGCCATTGGAGCCATTCCTGCAACCATTTGAGGTGCTGCAGATACGCCAAACTTTTCTTCTAAAACCTTAACTAATTCTGATAGGTCTAGTACTGACATTTTTTCTATTTCCTCAACAAGCTTTTTAAACTTTTCAGGAACTTCTATAATTTCTTTTTCTTCTGCCATTTTTTTTATTCACATTAATTATATTAACTAATGAAACCTTGTTTTATTAATTAGATATATTTAAATGCAATGTTATATTTTTTTATCTCTAATTTGGGAAAGCGCATAAACTAATTTTCTTGTGTTTCCCGAAAGAACTCCCACTAGATTTGTTGTTGGTGCATTTAATGTTCCAACAAGCATTCCAAGTAATTGTTCCTTGCTTGGTAATTGTGCTAACTTGATTACATCACCCATTTCATAGAATTTGTTTTCTAAGAATCCTCCCAATATCTTAATTTTTTCATTTTTCTTGGAAAAATCATAAGAAAGTTTACTTGGAGCAATTTCATCTTCATAGCCAAATACCATTGCTACTTCTCCTTCTAATTCTTGTGGCTCAAAATCAATATCTTTATTCTTTAGAGCAATTTTCATTAAGCTTTTTTTGGCGACTTTCATTTCACTGCCACCATCTTTTAACAATTCTCTAAATTGAGTGATTTCTTTAACATCAACTCCATCAAAACCAATAAATACAATTGATTTTTGTTTTTCTATCTTTTCTTCTAAATTAGAAATAACATTCTGTTTTTGTTCTTTTGTTAAAGCCATAATTATTAATTAAAAAAATCTGTGATTCCACAGACGACCAAAAAAACTTACGTTTTCCTCGGCAGGTCTTATTTATGCCTGCTTTCTGTGGAATATTAATATAATTAGATATTACTCTTTTTTAATGTTTTGTCAATGTTTACAAACCAAAAAGGGGGTTTTACCCCCCTTCTTAAACTTCTTCTCTTTTTTCTTTTCTAATCACGGCCCAATGAAAGACGTACAAAGGAAGAGATATAATAATCATTGTCAAAGAATCAACTATCTTTTTTTCTCTTTCTGATCTATAGCACGATTCCCCTGTATTTTCTTTTTTCCAGGACTCATAATCTCTTAACATCATCTCTACTTTTTCTTGCTGTTCAATTGTAGTTCCGCTTAGCTCCTTTTCTTCAAAAGAAGAAATATAATAGGGATAATTATAACAATGGCTATAATCTCTTTTCTCTGCATCTTTAAATATCGTTGCTTTTAGCGTTGTATTGGCTAAATTACCTATTCCCACTGCTAAGAATATCAAACTTAACAATGATACGGTATATAAATAAAAAGTTCTTACTGTTTTTGTTGTTTTATTCATAAGATAATTTTATCATAATTAAAAATTCTTGACAAGTTTTGTTTAATTTATTATAAACTAATTATGCCGCTAACAAAAAGGGGCTGCAAAAAGGGCCAATATAAAAGGCTCTTTATGAAAAGTATTGGAAAGAGTCCAGAGAGAACAGAGGTAAATGTCAAAAAAAAGAACTTTACCCAAAGGGATTATGATGAAATCTACGGAATAAGTAGATAACATATTCCCTCTTTTTTTTAAGAAAAAAGAGCCATAGGGCTCTATTTTTTCTTTTTTGACTTAACGTCTTTAACTATTTTATTCCAATTATTTTTTAAATCATCTACAACGGCTTCAAGATCTTCCTTGTCTATATTTTTAAGCTTACTGTATTTTTTAGAAACTTCGTCTACGATTTCGTGATAAATTGGTTCTGTTACTTCTTTAGCTTTTTCAAATTTTTCTATTATCTCTCCTTTCATTTTAATAGTCCATCCCGATATTGCTTTACGATTTTTTTTACCATCAGGACCAAAAAGAAGATATGCTGCGGCTGTTGCAGCTGCGATTCCAACTCCTATTCCTACCGCTGCACCAAGAGAACTTTTTTTAGGTGTAATTTTTTTAGGCATTTTTTTATTTTATTATAATTATTATTAGTATTATAATTTTTCTTTTTTTTATTGTCAAATAAAAAAGAGCGTTTATAGTCCGCTCACGACTTGGCTTCAATAATCGGTGCAATCTTCTGCGCAACGATTATCGGCTTTACTTTTTTTTCGGCATCAATTATTGCCGAAACTTTTTTTGAGGGATATACCCTCTTGCCAATTAAAATGGCCATAAATTAATAATAAAATAAAGATTATTATTTGTCAATAGACATTAAAGTAATTTCATTATATATTGATATATATAATAAATAATATTAAAAATATGAACCAAGAAGAAACTATTTACATTGTCGGGCATAAATCACCAGATACAGATGCGGTTTGTTCCGCTATTGCCTACAGTGAGTATTTAAAACACAAAGGAATAAATGCTATTCCAACGATTTGTGGAGAACTTAATCAAGAGACAAAATATGTTTTACAGCATTTCAATATAGAAGAACCAATTAGCATGTGCTCAACAGAAGAAAGAAAAGTTATTCTTGTTGATTATAATGAAGATAGTCAGGGTTTTGCTGGTCTTGAAAATGCTAAAATTGTTGAAGTGATTGATCATCATAAAATAGGATTTTCTTCATCTAATCCGATAAGATTTGAAATAAAGCCATACGGATCAACAGCAACAATTATTGCTAAAAGAATGTTTAATAATGCTGATTTTCAAATTACCAAACCTATCGCCGGTATTTTACTTTCTGCTATTCTTTCAGATACGGTTATTTTTAAATCAAGCACAACAACATCAATAGATGTTAAAATAGCTGAACAATTGTCTAAAATTGCAGAGATAGAAGATGTTAAAAGTTTTGGAATAGAAATAAAAAAGAAAAAATCATCTCTTAATGGAATAACGGCAGAGCAAGTAATAAAAACAGATTTTAAACCATTTGAAACTAGCAATGGAAACTTTGGAATTGGTCAAGTAGAAGTAGTTGATTTAGCAGAGGCAAAAGAAAGGAAAAAAGAATTAATTGAAGAATTGAATAAAATAAAAGAAAAAGAAAAATTTCTTTTTGTTATTTTAATGGTTACCGATATTATTAATGAAGGATCAGAGTTGTTATTAAGCAATGGTTGCGAGTTAATTTCTTTTGATGAAGAGATAAAAGATAATTCTATATATATTAAAGGAATGATGTCTAGAAAGAAAGATCTTGTTCCTCAAATTATGAAATTTATATCGTAAGTTGGTGATTAGCCAATTCGTAGAAGTAACCCTTTCTATTTATTAATTCGTCAAATTTACCCTCTTCAACAATTTTTCCATCATCAAAGACAAAAATACGATCGGCTTTTTTAATGGTAGATAATCTATGGGCTATGATAATAGTTGTTTTTCCTTTTATTGCGTTAGATAATGCTATCTGTATTTCGTGCTCTGTTTTTGCGTCTAGTGCAGAAGTTGCTTCATCAAGTATAAGAATCGGAGCATCTTTTATTATTGCTCTAGCAATGCTCAATCTTTGTTTTTCTCCACCAGAAAGTTTGATTCCCCTATCTCCAATTATTTGATTTAATCCATCTCTACCATTCTTGATTTTGTCCCAGATGTACGCTTTTTTGCAAGCACTTTCAATCATTTCCTTACTAATCTCTTTTTCTCCAATGGCTAAATTTTCTTCAAAACTTGCGTTAAAGAAAGTGTTTTCTTGAAAAACAATACCGATATTCTTTCTTAAAGAATTAATATCAATATCTTTAATGTCCATTTCGTCAATTAATATTTTTCCTGATGAAACATCAAAAAATCTTGAAATCAAATTAGCAGTAGTTGATTTTCCTGACCCAGTATGTCCTACAAAAGCAATAACTTCTCCTTCTTTTATATCAAAAGATATATCTTTAATTGCGCCTTCCCCTTCCTTGTATTTAAAATAAACATTTTTGAAGCTTATCTTGCCCTTTAATTTATCAATTACAAGAGCGTTTTTGCTATTTATAATACTAGGATTAGTTTGCATAATCTCAAAAAGAAGATTGATTTTTTCTTTTTGCCAAAGATAATCTATAACATTCCAAAAAATAGTGTTAAATGTATTAATTAAAATAGAACTAAAGCCAACGAACATAATTATTTCACCAATTGTAATCTCTCCGCTGATAAAAAGCATACCGCCAATAAAGAAAACTAAAACGTTTAATAATAGTCCTATGCTTCTAGAAAATCCAGCAATAAATCCCCACCATTTTATTGCGTTTTTTTGATATTCGTATGCTTTGCCACTTCTTTTAAATATTTTTTGAGACAAAAAACTTTTCAAAACAAAACTTTTTACTAAAAATATATTGCTAGTTGCATCATAAGCAATTCCTGAAATATCAGACCATTCTTGATCTGCTCTACTCTGTTCAGCCATTGTTTTTTTAGATCCATAAATTATAAAAAATACTAGAATCGGAATGCTTGCCAAAAACAGTAAAGCCATTTTTGTGTTTAAATAAAACATTACAGGAAAAAGGATTATTATAATTAAAAAATTAATTAAAATGTTTCTAAAAAATCCCATAAGAAGCATATAAAGGTTGTCCATTCCCCTTTCAAAGTTTCTTATAATTGACCCAGCTTTGTTTTCTTGAAAATAATCAATAGAGAGGCACATTAAATGATTGAATGTTCTTATCCATAGTTTATGATATATTTTGTTTGCAATAAAAGATGCAAAAGAATAAACTCCAATTAAAAGTGATATATTAATAAAAACAACAGATGTCCATAAAACAAAGATTTTGATCATTTCACTACTTTGTTCTAGATTAATCAATCCGTCTATTATGTTCTTAAAAAAGAAAGGTTCAATTAGAGTAAAAACAGATAACAAAAAACAACCAATTATGATTCCAATTGCTAAACCCTTTTCTTCTTTAATAAATTTTAATGATTTTAAATACGTTTTCATAAAAAACACTTATTTTATCTCATAAATCAAATCAAATGTCAAAATAAAAAAGAAATAATAATTGTAATTAATTTTAAAAATGGTATTATAAAAATATGAACGATTGGCCCAAATATTATAAAAATCAATTAATTATTAATTCTGATAAAGGAATCGCCATAACCTGCGGTTGGACAAAAAAGGAAGATATCTGGAATAATCTTTCTTCAGATTCAAAAGAAAAAGTTTCGGTAATGGGACAACTTTACTCTAAGGAAGGAATTAATTTTATTATTAGAAATACATTTTTAAATCCGAAGATTAATTTTTTGATTGTCACTGGTCGGGACGCTTCAGGAAGCATTAAAAGTTTTAATGATTTCTTATTTAATCAAGATAACACTTTTATACATCAAGAAATACCGACCGATAAAGTAGAAGAATTTAGAAACTATTTTTCTAAAAATTGTGCCTTTATTGAACTTTCAGAAATTGATAATTTTATAAAGAAACTAGAAGTAAAAGAACATAATTGGACAAAAAATATCTTATCTTTTAAAGATCATACCTATACAATTACTAGTACCTTTCCATCTGAAAAAATAGGATTTAGAATAGAGGGAAAAAGAATTGCTGATATTTGGATTAAAGTACTAGATAAAATTAATAAATTCGGTTTTGAAAAAATGAGTTCTTATGATGAAAAACAAAGAGAATTGTTAGATATTATTACTGTTATTGACGGAGAAGATCCTGATAACCCATACATTCCAGATTATTTCTATTTTAATAAAAATGATTTAATAAACTATTATCCTCAAATGATGACAGATGCTGTTTTCCCCGGAGTAGAATATACTTATGGAAGCAGGTTAAGAAATCACGAAGGAATAAATCAGATAGATTTAATAGTAAAAGAGTTACAAAGAGAGGCATTTTCTAGAAGAGCCATTGCATTTACTTGGAACGTAGAAAAGGACTGCAAAAGTTCTAAGTCTCCTTGTTTAGATTTAGTTCAGGCCCTAATTCAGGATAATAAAATATATCTTACAGCCTATTTTCGCTCAAACGATATGTTCAGGGCTTGGCCTCAAAACGCTTTTGGATTGCTAAAAATTCAAAAAGAAATTGCTGAAAAATTAAATATTGGTTTGGGTAAATTAGCGATTATTTCCTCTTCGGCACATATTTATGAAAGAGATTTTTTAGAGGCACAAAAAGTTATTGAAAATGGTAAAATACTTTTTGATAAAGACCCAAGGGGAAACTTTTTGATTGAAATAGCGGAAGATCAAATTACAGTTAAACATTTTGATCAAGAAGGAAAATTATTGCAAGATTTTAAAGGAAAAAAAGCTAATGAATTAAAAAATCAAATCAGTCAATTTATTTCTGATATTGATCATGCATTATATTTAGGAGGAGAGCTTATGAGAGCCGAAAAAGCAATTAAAGAAAAAGAAGATTTTATTCAGGACGAAGATTAACTAATTTTTTCTTTAAATTAACAGCCATTTCAGCTAAAGAAAAGAAAATTAGAGTGTAAAAGAAATCTCCCATAAAAGAATTTTTTAAGAAAGGAATAGCAGCTACATAACAAGAAATTAATCCTTCCATTGTTAAAGGATAAAATCCAGTAAATTGCCAAAAAGCCCAGTTGGTAATAATAAAGAAAATTATCGTTCCTAATATAGACGTAGGAAGAGAAAAATACCATTTTTTGTTTTTAATAGTTGATCCTAGTAAAACAACCAATCCAAAGGATAAATATACGCTGAATAATAATATTGGGTCGTAAAATCCAATAAAATAATCAGTAATCAACATTATCGTTAAAGGAATAAGAAGTGCTTTTCTTTTGTCTTTTAAATAATAACCACTAAAAAGAGCAATTGCTCCAATTGCAGTAAAATTAGCAATTCCTGGAATAAATCTTGATAGAAAACCAATTATAATAAGAAGATAATAAATCATATTTTTTTATATTGTTCTTTTTGCCATTTTGGAGCATTAATAATTATTATTGATAAATTATTACCCTCTATATAGTAAGGTTCATTTTCTTCAAAGAGATAAGAATCTCCATTCTCAATTTTAAATTCACCCTTATCAGAGTATATAGTTCCCGATCCTGAAATTACGAAAAATATTTGTTGGCATTCTAAATTAACTCCTTTTCCCTCTTCAGGATAACGACCATTAATAAATGATGTTGCGAGACCAAACTTTTTACTTGGAAAATCATATTCCCATACAGTGCAATTATTTGAATTTTGAAATTTTATTGATTCTGATTTTTTAATTAACATATCTTATTATTGCATAATTTATATATTTTTCAAATAGTATTCGTTTGACACGAACAATAATAAATGGTTTAATGTTATTGGCTGCTTTTAAAAGCAGGAGATGAAATATGGTATTGTTGTTTATCCTGATGGGTGTAATCTTTTTGATTATACTTAATATTGGGCAAATGGGAGCATGTAAAATGCTTCAAAAAATGCCTGATGAAAAAAAGGAAAACACAGAGGGAGTCTTTTGTTTCGGACCAGAAAAGACTGCCTACATAGTCATCTTAGCAACTATGTTGCTGTTTATTACTTCTGCCATCCTTCTGTTCCGAGGAGGTGCAATAAATACCGCTATTGGTATTGGATTGCTGGTATTTTCTTTTATGATACCAGCGACCTCAATGGTTCTTGCACTTGCGGTAATGAAGGTGAAAAAAGCCAACCAAAATGGTTGGCTAAACTTCTTTATTTTCTATTATATTTTTTACTATAAGCATCTTTCAGCACAATAAAATCTTTTTTCAATCTGTCTAAAAGCGGATTTATTTTTTTAATTGTTTCTTTAGTTGTTTCAAAAAGTTCTTTTAATTCTTCTTTTCCGCTTATTTTATGTCTTTTATATATATACATCCTGTCTTCATTAAATTCTATACTAAAATCACACTTTTCATTTATTAAAAAATTAAGAAAATCTTTACTGAATATCTGCATTGCTTCTATGCCATAGCCATCTTTTATAAAAAGTTTAAAAGTATCTCTGAACTCATCTTCAAGCCGCACCTCTCTTTTGTCTGGCTCTCTTCTCCCGTGTTTGGGAAAATTAGATAAGAATCCAAATCTATTTCCATAGAGAAGATGCATATATGGAAAAGATATTTTATCAAAAAAAACCTCAAGAACTGTAAAATTATAAACAATTGTATTCTTGCCTTGCTGTACGGTATAAGCAAAATAGAACAATCTTGCTTTGCGATCTTTGTATTTGCCAATAATTATATCTCTTATTCTCGCAGATGGTCCTGTTTTAAAAAGATTACCCTTAACATCATCCATTGAAATTGATTCCTGATATTCTAAATTATTATTGCTTATAAATTTATTCAAAAGTTTTTTTCTTTCTCTTTCTATATTAAATAATATATATAAAAAAGATAAAATAATAATCAAGACAGAAAGATAATAATTATTAGAAGAAATCAAAAATATAGTAATTAATAATATGATAAATAAGATGATTTTCTTTTTGCCAATTAAGTTTTTAAATATTTCCTCATTACAAGGAAAATAATCAAAATTTAATTGATCAAAAGAATGATTGTTTTGATTGTTTTCTTTTTCCATTTCTATAATATGCCCTTAATTTCTTTATTAAATCTTTGAAAAAAATCTTTCATATATCTCTGCCTTTCTTCAGCAATTTTTTTAGCTGTTTTGGTTTTTATTTTGCTTTTAATTTTACTGAGTTTATAATAATACTCCAATAGTGCGGTGTCATCTTTTGTGTATGAGTATCTATCAGCGTTTTTAAGTATTTCTTTTTCTCTACCAGTATACAATGGAGCATTGTATATTCCCGCAAACAAAAAATCTCTGGCTATTCCTATCGCTCCGATAGAATCTAATTTATCGGCATCGAATATAATTTTAGCTTCAAGTGTTTTTGGTTGATGATTATTTCTATTTCTATGAGCTAAAATACAATGAACTATGTTTTGAGATAATTCTTCATCAATATCATATTCGGACAACATTTCTTTTGCAATTTCTGAACCTCTTTTCGCATGGCATATTTTTCCCTTGCTTTTAATTTCATCATTTCTTCCAATATCATGAAGATATGCTGCTATTTTTACAACATTTAAATCGGCCTTTTCTTTTTTAGCTATTTTAACGGCTGAATTGTATACTCTTTCTACATGGCTCCAATCGTGAGAACTATCACCATCTTTAAAATATTTTTTAGCCCTTTTCTTAATTTCTTCTATTATTTTATTCATTTTTTATTATTTTTTTTGGTTAATCTTAAATTATACATATTTACTTTTATCTTCAGACAACTTTTTTAGTATATCTGTCGGAGCATTAGGATTTAGAGCAACTCCACGTCGCACAACATCATCTTCATCTTCAGACAACTTTTTTAGCACTTTTATCGGAGTATTAGGATTTTCAGCGACTCTACATCTTACATATTCACTTTCATCTTCAGACAACTTTTTTAGTATATCTGTCGGAGCATTAGGATTTTCAGCGACTCTATGTCGCACATATTCATCTTCATCTTTAGACAATTCTCTTAAAACATAAGTAGAATCTTCTTTTTGTATTCTTTCATCGTCTCCCCTTATCTCCTCCGCTTTCTTCTTTGCTCTTTCAATCAACTCTTTTTTAAGTATTTCACTCTTTTCTTTAAGGGATTCCTTTAGATCATTAATTTCTCTTAATATGTTTTGTTGTTCTTCTTCATTTGAAGCATTGTTTAATTCAGCCAGCTTTAAATCAAGCTCTTCTCTTGTTTTTAGAGTTTCTTCTATGATATCATTATTGTTTTCTTGGTTTTCTATTGATTCAAAGTTCATGATTGTTTCTGTGTTTTGTTAAGATATATTTATCGTTTTAAAAAATTTTTAATACTTTTAAACAAACCATCGGAAGAATTTTTTTATATAGAAGAATAGTTTGGATTATGAATGGCTTCATGTCGCACACTAGAATGTTTATCTTCAGCCAATTCCCTTAATATTTCTATCGGAGTATTAGGATTTTCAGCGACTCCACGTCGCACAACATCATCTTCATCTTCAGACAACTTTTTTAAAATATCTATCGGAGTATTGGGATTTAGAGCAATCCTCCATCGCATACTTCTACTTTCATCTTCAGATAACTTCCTTAATATTTCTATCGGAGTATTAGGATTTAGAGCAACTCCCCATCGCACATTAGAATCTTTATCTTCGGACAACTCTTTTAAGATATCTGTCGGAGCATTAGGATTTTTAGCGACTCTATATCGCACAACATCGTCTTCATCTTCAGACAACTCTTTTAGCACTTTTATCGGAGTATTAGGATTTTCAGCGACTCTATATCGCACGTCCCTACTTTTATCTTCAGACAACTCTTTTAAAATATCTATCGGAGTATTAGGATTTTGAGCAACTCCATATCGCACATCTTCATCTTCATCCCTAGACAACTTTTTTAGGATATTTGTCGGAGCATTAGGATTTTGAGCAACTCCATATCGCACGTCCCTACTTTTATCTTCAGACAACTTTTTTAGTATATCTGTCGGAGCATTAGGATTTTCAGCAACTCCCCATCGCACATAATAATTTTCATCTTCAGATAACTTCCTTAATATTTCTATCAGAGTATTAGGATTTAGAGCAACTCCATATCGCACATCTTCATCTTCATCCCTAGACAACTTTTTTAGTATATCTGTCGGAGTATTAGGATTTTTAGCGACTCTACATCTTACATATTCACTTTCATCTT
>JBAZIG010000008.1:0-27869 GCA_041651955.1 Minisyncoccota bacterium
AAGATTTTGTTCAAGAAATACTTCAATTTCTTTTTTATAATTTATTAAAGTTTTGGTATCTTTTTCTAAAATAACAAAATCATCAACATAGCGAATATAGTATTTGATTTTTAATTTATGCTTTATGAACTGATCTAATTCGTTTAAGTATATATTGGCAAAGAATTGAGATGTTAAGCTTCCTATGGGAAGACCCTTGTTTTTGGGGATATAAAATAATGATTTTTCTTTTGGCACTAAAGAAAGAAGTTTTTTGTTTCCTGTAAAATTAGGAATGGGACTAATGGGATTTTGAAAAATAATTAATTTTGAAAGGTTTAATGTAAATTCTTTTTCTTCTGAATAAATTTCCTTTATTGATTTGATATGTTTTGAAAGTAAGTCAAATAAAATATCTTTATCTATTGAAGGAAAGAATGTTTTAATATCTGCCATTAAATAATATTGATTTTCTTTATGCATGAATTTTTGCAATCTTTTAACAGCCATGTGCGTTCCTTTAGTTTTTCTATTGGAGAAGCAGTCAAAGATGAATCTTTTATCAATAAAGGGATTAATTCTATCTATTATTAAATGATGAATAATCCGATCTTTATAGTTCGGGGCAAAGATTTCTCTAAGTTTTGGATCTTTTACCGCAAAACAGGAAAAAGCAGAAGGAAAATATGAGTTGTTTTTAAGAGCTAGTAAGAGCTTTTTTATGATGTCAGGCATTTCTAAAAAACAAGATTTCTTTTGTTTGGCATTTTTAGTATTCTTTACCGCCTTTAGAATTCTTTGCTTTAAAATATAAATGTTCACAGGAGTATGTTTTTCTGATAGAATTAATATTGATGAGTAAACAAAAAATTAATTTTTTTCTTTATAATACTATACCTGAAGGTAATATAAAAAAAGATTGAGGCAGTGAATTAGGCGAAAATTCAGTTATTTCCATTTTGGAAACAACAGTTGAAGATGGTAAAAATTATAAAAACAGTATTTATTAAAATTCAATCAATGAAAAAGATTATTATTTTCATATTCGTTCTATTAATTCTAATTTTCTCTATTTTTCTTTATAAAGAAAATCTAAAAACAATAGATAATATTGGAATAGATGAAATTGAAACAAAAGAAGAGTGTGTTATTGATTATAGGGTAGTCACTATTAATGGATATTCTATGTCTCCCTTTTTAGAATCAGGAGAAGAAGTTCAAGCTCTTTTCAATTATTATAGTTGTAACGATGTTTTAAGAAATGATGTAGTTTTGTATAAATACTCTGGAAAAAGTAATTTATTAATTAAATTTATTAGGGCTATTCCAGGCGATACTTGGAATTTAAAAAAAACAAATAGTGGATATGAAATAATCGTGAACGGTATTTCTCTTTTGAATTCAGAAGGAAAATTGTATTTAATTCCCGAAGGTTCTACAAAAATGCTTGAATTATATGCCAGAGATTATCCAGTCATTCCAGCAGATGCATACTTGCTTTTGGGAGACAAAATTGATGGATCAATGGACTCAACTAGCTTTGGGTTGGTGGGCAAAAAAGATATAATGGCTAAGGTTGAAAAGAAATAATGTTATAAAAAATAAAAAACACTTAAAGAGTCCTTTAAACATTTGACATTTCATTATTTATCTGATAATTTAATCACAAGCGATTTTTCGCTTGCGATTTATTTTATAATTAAAATATGCCAACAATAAGACAATTAATCAGAAAAAATAGAAAGCCATTAAAAAGGAAAGATAAGACACCTGCTTTGGCTTTTGGATTTAATCCATTAAAAAATAAACCTAAGGGATATAATTCTTCATTTAAAAAAGGAGTTTGTTTAAAAGTTTTTACAACTACACCTAAAAAACCTAACTCTGCTTTAAGAAAAGTTTGCAGAATTAGATTGAGTAATGGTAGCGAGGTTTCAGCATATATTCCAGGAGAGGGACACAACCTACAGGAGCACTCAATTGTTATGATAAGAGGTGGAAGAGTTAAAGATTTGCCAGGAGTAAGATACCACGTTGTTCGTGGTAGATTTGATTGTTCTGGAGTAGAGGGAAGAAAAAAGAAGAGAAGTTCTTATGGAGTTAAAAAACCATCATCTAATTAAAATATATGGCAACAGGATTAAAGTTTAAGAAAAAAATAATATCACCCGATGCGATTTATAACGATATGATTGTCGCGAAGTTTATAAATCAAATTATGCAAGATGGGAAAAAAACCATAGCTCAAAAAATAGTTTATGGTGCTTTTGATATTATCAAAGAACAAACTAAAAAAGAACCTTTAGATGTTTTTAAATTAGCGATTCAAAATGTTTCTCCTACGCTAGAAGTTAAACCAAGAAGAGTTGGAGGAGCAACATATCAAGTTCCTATGGAAGTTAAAGGAAATAGAAAATTGAGCTTAACAATGAAATGGATAATTACATCTTCAAGGAATAAAAAAGGAAAAGCGATGAAGCATAAATTAGCTGAAGAACTAATAGAGGCCTCAGAAAACAGAGGAAATTCAATAAAGAAAAAAGAAAACGTACACAAGATGGCAGAAGCAAACAGGGCCTTTGCTCATTTTGCATTTTAATAATCAATATATATGAATCGCGAATATCCAATAGAAAAATATAGAAACATCGGAATTATTGCTCACATTGATGCTGGTAAAACCACAACAAGTGAGAGATTTTTGTTTTATACAGGAATTTCTCATAAGATAGGAGAAGTTCACGAAGGTGAAGCAATTATGGATTGGATGGAGCAAGAAAGGGAAAGAGGGATTACAATTACTTCTGCTGCTACTACATGTTTTTGGTCTCCTGGAGAATATCTAGACAAAGAAAAAACAAACAGTCACAGGATAAACCTTATTGACACTCCTGGTCACATTGACTTTACAGCCGAAGTACAAAGAAGTTTAAGAGTGCTAGATGGAGCAGTTGTTGTTTTTGATGGTGTTGCTGGAGTTGAAGCACAATCAGAAACTGTTTGGAGACAAGCTGATAAATACAATGTTCCTAGGATTTGTTTTATTAATAAGCTAGACAGAATGGGTGCATCTTTTGAAAAGAGTTTGCAATCTATTTGGGATAAATTAACTAAAAATGCGGTTGCAATTCAATATCCAATTGGTGAAGAAGCACAATTTGAACAAATTATTGACTTGATAGAAATGAAAGCTGTTAAATTTGAAGGAGAAATGGGAAAAGATGTAATTTTCTTTGATATTCCTGATAATATGATGGAAAAAGCGAAAGAGTGGAGAGAAAAAATGGTTGAAAAGATTGTTTCAGAAGATGATCAATTAATGAATAAATATTTAAATGGAGAAGAAATATCAGTTGAAGAATTAAAATCAACCCTAAGAAAGGCAGTTGTTAATTGTAAACTTGTTCCTGTTTTAACTGGATCTTCATTAAAAAATAAAGGAGTTCAATTAGTTATTGATGCTGTTGTTTATTATCTTCCAAGTCCTATTGATTTGCCAGCTATTCACGGAACAGATGTTAATAATGAAGAAGTAAAAATAGAAAGACATCCCGACGACAATGAGCCATTTTCTGGTTTAGCATTTAAGGTTGCCACTGATCCATTTGTTGGAACCCTTACTTATATCAGGGCTTATTCAGGAAAATTTACTAAAGGTAATTATTTATATAATACAGTAACACAAGAAAGAGAGAGAATTAGTAGGATATTAAGAATGCATTCTAATGAAAGAGAAGAGGTAGAAGAAGTTTACGCTGGTGACATCGTTGCTTTTGTTGGATTAAAAAATACTTCTACTGGACACACTCTTTGCGATGAAAAAAATCAATTGATTTTAGAAAAGATTGTTTTCCCAGAACCAGTTATTTCTATTCAAGTTGAACCCAAGGCAAAAGCAGATCAAGAAAAAATGGGAACATCTCTAAAAAAACTTCAAGACGAAGATCCAACTTTTAGAATGGAAACAGATCAAGAGTCAGGAGAAACAATTTTATCAGGAATGGGAGAACTTCATTTGGATATCATTGTTGATAGATTAAAAAGAGAGTTTAATGTAGAAACAAACGTCGGAAGACCACAAGTTTCTTACAGAGAAACTATTGAAAGAAACTCTGAAGTAGAATGTAAATACGTGAAGCAAACTGGTGGAAAGGGTCAATATGGTCATGTTAAATTAAGAATTGAACCCAAGCAAAGAGGTGAGGGATTTGAATTTGTTAATGAAATTAAAGGAGGGGTTATTCCTAGAGAATATATTCCTGCTGTTGAAAAAGGAATCAAAGAAGCAATGGAAAAAGGAGTTGTTGCTGGTTACCCATTAATTGATATGAAAGTTGCTTTATATGATGGATCTTTCCACGAAGTTGACTCTTCAGAATTGGCCTTTAAAATTGCTGGATCAATGGCCTTGCAAGATGGTGCTAAAAAATCAGGAGCATATATTTTAGAACCAATAATGAAAATAGAGGTAGTTATCCCACCAGAATTTTTAGGAGATGTGATTGGTGACTTGTCTTCAAGGAGAGGTCAGATTGATGAAACGGTAGATAGGCCAGGAGTTAAAGCAGTTTATGCTAAGGTTCCATTGTCAGAAATGTTTAGTTATACAACAACATTAAGATCACTAACTCAAGGAAGAGGAACATCGTCAATGGAGTTTGAAAGCTACCAAAAAGTTCCCGGAAATATATCTCAAGAAATAATTGAAGGTAAAAGAAAATAATATGGACATTCAAGAAATTAGAAAAATAATGGAAGAAGAGGGTGGTAAAATAATTATTCCTGGTGAAGATTCTCCAACTCTAATAATTATGACACTAGATAATTATAGGAAAGAGAAAGAAATAAAACATAGGAATAAAAATGAAGCATCATCAAAAGAGAGCGAAAGAGAATCTCTAACAATAGAAGACCTTCCTTTTAATTAATCGCTTATTGACTTTTTCTAAAAAATAGTTAAAATAAATAAACATAATAAATAATAAAATAAATAAAAAATATGGCAGAGTTTACAAGAACAAAACCTCACTTGAACGTAGGAACTATTGGTCACGTTGACCACGGTAAAACTACTTTGAGTGCAGCAATATTACACGCTTTAGCTTTAAGAAATGGTACAACAGCTGAAAAATCAGTTGATCAAATTGATTCAGCTCCAGAAGAAAAAGCAAGAGGTGTTACAATTAACATTTCTCACTTAGAATACGAGACAGAAAAAAGACACTATGCTCACATTGATTGTCCGGGCCACGCTGATTATATTAAAAATATGATTACAGGTGCTGCTCAGATGGATGGAGCTATATTAGTTGTTGCTGCTACTGATGGTCCCATGCCTCAAACAAGAGAGCACATTCTATTAGCTAAACAAGTTGGTCTACCTTCTGTAGTAGTATTTTTGAATAAATGTGATATGGTTGACGACCCAGAAATGATTAACCTAGTTGAAGAAGAAGTTAGAGAATTATTAAAGAAGTATGAATTCCCAGCAGATCAACTACCTGTTATTAGAGGTTCAGCTCTTAAAGCACTAGAAGGAACTTCTGTTGATGACGAATGGGTAAAGAAAGTTTTGGAATTAATAGATCAATTAGACACATATATTCCTGATCCAGTTAGAGACAAAGAAAAACCATTCCTTATGGCTATTGAAGATGTTTTCTCAATTGAAGGAAGAGGAACAGTTGCAACTGGAAGAATTGAAAGAGGTTCAATTAATGCTAATGAAGAAGTAGAAATTGTTGGTATTAAGCCAACAGCAAAATCAACTGCTGTTTCAGTTGAAATGTTTAACAAAACATTAACTTACGGAGAAGCAGGTGATAATGTTGGTATCCTTTTAAGAGGTCTTAAAAAAGAAGACATTGAAAGAGGTCAAGTTTTAGCAAAGACAGGAACAATTACTCCTCATACAGAATTTACAGCACAGATTTATGTTTTGACAAAAGAAGAAGGAGGTAGACACACACCATTTTTCTCAGGATACAAACCACAATTCTTTATCAGAACAGCTGATATTACAGGTGATGTAGCATTAGCAGCGGGAACAGAAATGGTTATGCCTGGTGATACAGTAGATGTTACTGTTAAATTGATTGTGCCTGTAGCACTAGAAGAAAAACAAGGATTTGCTATTAGGGAAGGTGGAAGAACGGTTGGTGCGGGAGTTATTACTAAAATTATAAAATAATAGGAAATGGCAACGGAAACTTCAAAAAAAACTGAAAGTGCGCCTAAACTTAGAATTAAGTTAAAAGCGTATGATCACAAAATAATTGATAAGAGCGCTCAGCAGATAATTGATATGGCTGTACGCTGTGGTGTTAAAACTGCTGGGCCAGTTCCCTTGCCAATAGAAATTAGTAAATTCACAGTTAATAGATCAACATTTGTTCACAAGACATCAAGGGAACAATTTGAAATGAGAGTTCATAAAAGAATAATTGATGTTTTATCTCCAAACGCTAAAGTAGTTGAGTCATTAAAAACACTTAATCTACCTGCAGGAGTTGATACAGAAATAAAAAGTATTTTATAGATGATAACAAAAAGATAATTTAATTAAATATTGGTAATGCTAGTCTTTTTTCTAGGCTGGTTGCCTAGATTTTTATTGTAAATAACATGAAATTCATATTAGGAAAAAAAATTGAAATGAGTCAGATATTCAAAGAAGACGGAACAGTTGTTCCAGTGACTTTGGTTAAGACGGGAGAATGTAATGTTGTCCAAGTAAAAACAAAAGACAATGATGGCTATGAAGCAATTAAAATTGGATTTGAAAGCTTGCCAGAAAGAAAAATTAAAAAATCAGGAACACCATATAGATATTTGAAAGAGTTTAGAGGTGATATTAATGATATAAAAGTAGGAGATAAAATTTCATTAGAAATGTTTGAACTAGGAGACAGGGTTAAGGTTTCCGGAGTATCTAAAGGAAAAGGATTCCAAGGAGGAGTAAAGAGATGGGGATTTTCCGGAAAACTTAGCGCAACTCATGGTAACAAACACGAACACAGAACATTAGGTTCTACTGGTTGTTGTAGTCCATCTAGGGTTATAAAAGGCAGAAGAATGCCAGGAAGAATGGGAAGTGATAGAGTTTCAGTTAAAAATCTAGAGATTGTTGATATTGATAAAAAGAATAATATAATTTCTATCAAAGGAGCAATTCCCGGAAGAAGAGGAGTTCTTTTAGAAATAAGAGGATAATTTTATGGCAACAAAAGAAAACATTAAAACAAGTTTACCCAAAGAGATATTTGATGTTCCAATGAACAGTGATTTGTTGCATCAAGTTGTTGTTTCTCAAGCAGCCAACAGAAGAACTGTTATTGCTCATACAAAGGGCAGGGGTGAGGTAAGAGGAGGAGGAATAAAACCATGGAAACAAAAAGGAACTGGTAGAGCGCGCCATGGATCAAGAAGATCTCCGATATGGATTGGTGGAGGAGTTACTCATGGACCAACTAACGAAAGAGTTTTTAAAAAGGCACTACCTAAGAATATCAAGAGAAAGGCCCTATTTGTTGCATTATCTGAAAAATCAAGAAATAATCTTATTATCCTTGTTGAAAGTTTTGACGTTAAAGAAATAAAGACAAAGAAAATGATAGAAATGTTAAATAATTTAAACATAAAAGAAAGTTGTTTGATTATTTTACCTGAAATTGATAACAATATAATAATGTCAACAAGAAATATACCTAAGATTAAAACAATGCAAGCAAAGGATATTAATTGTTTAGATGTTTTGTCTTCAAAATATCTATTAATGGATAAAAAGGGATTGGAAGTAATTAAAGAAACATTCAAGAAGTAATATGGAAATTAAAAACGAAAAATGGAATATATTAAAATCACCCTGCATAACAGAAAAAGCAGTTGATGCATCTACACAGGGAAACTTTTATGTTTTCAAAGTTTTTAATGATGCTAATAAAATTGAAATTAAGAAAGCAGTTGAAGAAAGATACAAAGTAAATGTTATTCAAGTAAGAACAATTAGCATTCCTAGAAAAAAAGTAAAAAGAGGAAAAACCGAAGGATTTAAACCAGGATACAAGAAAGCAATTGTAAAAATTAAAGAAGGACAAAAAATAGAAATGATTTCACAGTAATATGCAAAGAAAAAAAGTAAAAATTAAAAATTTTCTTACCCTAACAAAGAAAAAACCAGAAAAAAGTTTAACAGTTAGGATTAAGAGAACTGGTGGTAGGGGAAGTAGCGGTAGAATTACTACTAGGCACATTGGAGGTGGAGCAAGAAAACTTTACAGGATTGTTGAGTTTGCTCAAAAAATTATGGATGTTCCTGCAGAAGTTATGGCTATTGAATATGATCCAAACAGAAATGCTTTTATTGCTTTAATTCAATATGAAGGTGGAATAAAAAAATATATTGTTGCTCCAGAAGAAATGAAAGCAGGAGACAAAATTATATTTTCAGACAAGGCAGAAGCAAAAATTGGAAACAGAATGAAATTGAAAAATATCCCAGAAGGAACTATGATATATAATATAGAATTACAGCCAAACAAAGGCGGAGTATTGGTCAGAGCGGCAGGAACAGGAGCAATTTTACAAAACTACGAAAGCGGTTATGCAAAATTAAAAATGCCATCATCAGAAATTAGGAGAGTATCAGGAGAATGTTTTGCATCAATTGGTAAGGTGTCTAATTCTGAATACAGGTTTATTAATTGGTCAAAGGCAGGAACAAGTAGAAGAAAGGGAGTAAGACCAGCGGTAAGAGGTTCAGCAATGAATCCATGTGATCATCCTCATGGAGGTGGAGAAGGAAGAACTGGGGTTGGTCTTAAACATCCAAAGACACCTTGGGGAAAGCCAGCATTAGGAGTAAAGACAAGGAAGAAAAACAAAAAATCATCAATTTTAATTATAGATAGAAGAGTTAAGAAAAAGAGAAAATAATATGTCAAGAAGTCTTAAAAAGGGTCCTTACGTCGACCCAAACGTAACAAAAAAAATAGAAGGAAAAAAGCCGAACGAAACTCCGCTTATTAAGACATGGTCAAGGGCTTGTACAATTACTCCAGAAATGATTGGTTTTATCTTCGGGGTTCACAATGGCAAGGATTTTATTTCAGTAAAGGTTACAGAAGAAATGGTTGGACATAAATTAGGTGAATTTTCTCCAACAACAAAATTTTCAAGACATGGAGGTAAGATGCAAAAAGAAATAGAAAAAGGCAAATAAAGAATAAAAATATGGCATTTGAAGCAAAATTAAAATATCTACATATTAGTCCAAGAAAAACCAGAATGATTGCTGATTTAGTTAGGGGAAAAAATGTAGAAGAAGCAAAAACAATTTTACAATTCACAGTTAAGAAAGCAAGTGAGCCCGTTTTGAAATTATTGAATTCTGCTGTTGCAAATGCAAAATTATTGAAAAATGTTGAACCAAAAGAGCTTTTTATTTCAAAGATTACAGTTGATGAAGGCCCAATTCTTAAGAGAATTCTTCCTAAATCAAGAGGTAGAGGAGAAATAATAAAGAAGAGAATGTCACACGTTAATTTAAGTTTAGATATTAAAAATAAAAAAAATGAGTCATAAAGTTCACCCCAAAATTTTTAGAATAAAAGGAATAGAGGACTGGTTGTCACAAGGATTCTATGGAAAAAAACCTTTAAAATATATTAAGGAGGATTTTATTATCAGAAGTTTTTTAACTAAAAAATTAAAGGAATCAAGTGTAGAAAAAATTGAAATAGAAAGATATTTAAATAAAATTAATATCGTTATTTATTCAGCAAGACCAGGAATAATTATTGGAAGGGGCGGAGAAGGAATTGAAAAATTAAGATTAGAACTTTTAAAAGAAGTGTTTAAGAAAAATAATTTAACTTTAGTAGAATGGAAAGACCTTGAAAAGAAATTAAAAATAGAAGTAAAGGAAGTTTCAAATTCATGGACATCTTCAGTTTTAGTTGGACAATGGGTTGCTCAAAGAATAGAAAAAAGAATGCCCTTTAGAAAAACAATTAAACAAGCTCTTGAAAAAGTTTTAGCCAATAAAGAAGTTAAGGGAATTAAAATACAAGTTTCAGGAAGGTTAGACGGTGCTCAAATTGCTAGATCTGAATGGTTAGAGAGGGGAAGATTACCAAAACAAACAATCAGAGCTGATATAGATTATTCTTTATCAGAAGCAAGGTGTACTTATGGAACAATCGGAATTAAAGTTTGGATATATAAAGGAGATAAATTTGATAAATAAATATGTTAGCACCAAAGAAATTAAAACACAGAAAACATCACAAAGGCAGAGGAACAGAACGTCTTTTTGAAGGAAGAGGAATAAACATTGATTTCGGAACTTTTGGATTAAAGGCGGTTTCAGAAAAATGGATAACCAGTAATCAAATAGAAGCATGCAGAAGAGTAATTATTAGGTATTTAAGAAAGGGAGGTAAAATGTGGACTAGAGTTTTTCCTGCTAAAGTTATTACTAAAAAAGGACAAGAGGTGCCAATGGGAGGAGGAAAGGGTTCGCTAGATCATTATGTTTTCCCAGTTAAACCAGGAAGAATTTTATTTGAAATAGAAGGAATTAGTGAAACAGATGCAAGAGAAGCATTAAGAAAGGCAGGCGATAAGTTGCCATTAAAGACAAAATTTGTTAAAAAGCAATAGTATGAAAAAAAAGGATTTACAAAAAGAAGATTTACCAAAATTGCTTAAAGAAAAAAGAGAGGCTATCAAAGAGTTTAGATTTAAGTCAGTTGCGGGAGGACTAAAGAATACAAAAGAGTTAAGAGAAAACAAGAAAGAAATTGCGAGAATGTTGACTATATTAAATAAAAAATAATATGCCTAAAAAGGAATTAATCGGATTAATAGTATCAGATAAAATGCAGAAAACTGTTGTAGTTGAAGTTGAAACAATTAAAGAACATCCAAAATACAAGAGAAGATACAAGAGTCACAAAAAATATAAAGCACACTGCGAATCAGGAGATTGTAAAATAGGAGATAGAGTGTCAATAAGAGAGTGTAATCCAATTTCAAAAGATAAAAAGTGGGAGATTATTTCAAAATTAGATAAATAAAAGAAAATGATACAGACAGAAACAATGTTAACAGTTGCTGATAACAGCGGAGGAAAAATGGTTAAATGCATTCGTGTTTTGGGTAGCACAAGAAAAAGATATGCTAATATAGGAGATATTATTGTTGTTGCTGTTAAGAGTGCTGAACCTAGAAAAATAGTTAAAAATCACCAAGTGTTGAAAGCGGTAGTTGTTAGAAAAAAATCAATCACAAGAAGGAAAAATGGCAGTTATATCAGATTTGACGACAATGCTGTTGTTATTCTTGAAGGATCATCAAAAGAACCTAAAGGAACAAGAGTTATTGGTCCAGTTGCTCGAGAGGTTAGAGAAAAGGGATTTGATAAAATTTCAACAATGACAAAGAATTTAATTTAAGAATATGAAAATAAAAAAGAATGATCAAGTTTTAATAATTGCAGGAAACGACAAAGGAAAGAAGGGAAAAGTTCTAAGGTCTTTGCCATCAAAAAACAAAATTGTTGTGGAAGGAGTTGCATTAATTAAGAAACATGTCAAACCAAAAAAATCAGGACAAAAAGGACAGATAGCAAGTGTGCCAAGAGCAATTAGTGTTTCAAATGTAAGTTTTGTTTGTTCAAAATGCGGAAAACCAACAAGAGTTGGATATGAAATAGTTGATAAGAAAAAATATCGTGTTTGTAAAAAATGCGGAGCAAAGAATTAATAATATGATAACAATTAGCATTAAAGAAAAATATAAAAATAAAGTTATTCCAGGAATGGAGGCGAAGTTTAAATATGGCAATGTAATGTCTGTCCCTAGAATAAAAAAGGTTGTTATTAACACTGGCTTTGGAAAAATAGTTACAAACAAAACAAAAGACGAACAAAAGAAATTTGCTCAATATGTTAGTGATAATATAAGAGCAATTTGCGGACAACAACCAGTTATGACCCTTGCTAGAAAATCAATTTCAACTTTTAAATTAAGAGAAGGGAATATTATCGGAGTAAAAGTAACCTTAAGAGGAAAAAAAATGTATGATTTTATGGAAAAACTGGTGAATATAACATTACCTCGTTCAAGGGACTTTCAAGGAATTAAACTAACAGCAATTGATGATAGGGGAAACTTTAATTTGGGTATAAAAGAACATATTATTTTTCCTGAAATATCACCAGAAAAATCACCAATAATTCTTGGAATGGAAATAACTATTACAACAAATGCAAAAAGTAAAGAAGAAGGATTAGAATTATTTAAATTACTTGACTTTCCTTTCAAGAAAAGCTAATGTCAATAAGTATTTATGGCAAAAATATCAAGAATAGCAAAATCAAATAAAAAACCAAAATTTTCAACAAGACAAGAAAACAGATGTTTTAAGTGTGGAAAAAATACTGGTTATATCAGAAAATTTGGTTTATGTAGAATTTGTTTTAGAGAAATGGCAAATCGTGGCGAATTGCCTGGAGTTAAAAAAAGTAGCTGGTAATATAATATAAAAAAATGGATCCAATAGCAGACATGATTAGTTCAATAAATAATGCTCAAGCAGTGAGCAAGAAGCAAGTAACTTTTTATCCTTACTCTGATTTTAAGTATGCCATCTTAGAGCTTTTAAAAAATGAAGGTTTTATAGATGGTTTAGAAAAAAAGGGTCGCCTTTCAAAAAGAAAGATTGTTATTGATTTAAAGTATGATGAAAATGGAAATCCTAAAATTACAAAAATTAAAAAGATTTCCAAACAAGGACAAAGAATATATTCAACTTATAAAGAAATGAAGCCGGTTAAATCAGGACATGGAATTTCAATCGTAACAACATCTAAAGGATTAATAACTAACAAAGAAGCAAGAAAAAATAAGATAGGCGGAGAAATAATTTGTGAAGTTTGGTAAAAATATGTCAAGAATAGGAAAACAAGAAATTTTAATACCCACAGGAGTAGAAGTAAAGGTTAATGGAACAAAGGTGGAAGTAAAGGGACCAAAAGGATCTCTTAAAATTAAAACATTACCTGAGATATTAATTGAAAAAAAAGATAATGTTATTATTTTTACTCCCAAAGATAACGATGACTTGAAGTCAAGGGGATATTGGGGACTAACAAGAACTCTTGTTAGCAATATGATTGATGGTGTTGTAAAAGGATTTGAGAAAAGATTAGAAATTAATGGTGTTGGTTTTAAGGTAAGGGTTGAGGGCAAAAAATTAATACTAGACGTTGGATTTAGTCATTCAGTTGAGATAGAATCTCCAGAGGGTATAACCTTTGCTGTAGAAAAGAACGTCATCATTGTTTCAGGAATAGACAAAGGACTAGTTGGACAGGTCTCTGCACAGATTAAAAGAGTAAGACCTCCTGAACCATACAAGGGTAAGGGAATTAAATATGTTGGTGAAATTATTAGAAGAAAGGTTGGTAAAAAAGCAGCCGCATAAGAAATATGATTGAAAAACAAGAAAAAAGAATAAGAAGGCATAAGAGAGTTATTTCTAAAATAGGAAACGATAAACCAAGATTGTGTGTTTTTAGAAGTAACCAATTTATATATGCTCAAATAATTGATAATGGAAAAACAATCATTTCTGTTGATGATAAAAAATCAAAATTAAAAGACAAAAAAATTGAATCATCAAAAAAGGTTGGTCAAATTATTGCCAAAAAAGCAATTGAAAATAAAATTGAAGAAGTTGTTTTTGATCGCGGAGGTTATAAATATCATGGAAGAGTAAAGGCCTTGGCTGAGGGAGCAAGAGAAGGAGGATTAAAATTCTAAAATTATGAAAAATACAAGATTTGATAAAAAGAAAGAAATAGTAAAAGATGAATTTGATTCAAAGCTTTTGGACTTGGCTAGAGTAACAAAAGTTACAGGAGGAGGAAAAACAATGAGATTTAGGGCCGTTATGGTTGTTGGTAATAAAAGTGGAAAAGTTGGTATCGGTGTTTCTAAGGGTCTTGATGTTTCTCAAGCAATTGAAAAAGCAACAAAGGCCGCCAAAAAAGAATTAAAAGAAATTCCAATTTCTGGAGGTACAATTCCTTTTGAAGTTGAGGGCAAATTAGGACCATCACATATTATTTTGAAGCCACAAAAGAAGGGTAAGGGTCTTGTTGCTGGAGGAACAGTAAGTATAATATGTTCTTTAGCTGGCATACAAGATATTTCATCAAAATCAATCAGCAGAACGAAAAACAAATTAAACAATGCAAGAGCAACTATGAGGGCCTTGTCTAAGTTGAAAAAATAAAATGCAATTACACGAATTAAAAAGAAATACAACCTTTAAGGATAAAAAGAAAATTGGAAGAGGGGGAAAGAAAGGAACCTATAGTGGAAAAGGACAAAACGGACAGAAATCAAGAGCAGGAGCTAATTTCCAACCAATTATCAGAACATGGATTAAAAAATATCCTAAATTGAGAGGATATAATTTTAACATAACAAAACAATATTCTGTTATTGATGTTAGTGTTTTAGAAAAAAACTTTGAAGAAAAAGAAGTAATTAATCCAAAGATATTAACTGATGATAGGATTGTAAGGAGGGTTGACGGAAAACTTCCAATGATTAAGATATTAGGTAAGGGAGAAATTAAAAAGCCATTAATTATTGAGGGTTGTCTAGTTTCAAAATCAGCTAAAGAAAAAATAGAAAAAGCTGGAGGAACAGTTAAAGAAAACAAATAATGTTTAAAAAACTTGTAGAAATTTTTAAAGCAAAAGATTTAAGAGTTAAAATACTTTTTATTCTCTTCATTTTTGCTATTTTTAGATTGATGGCAAACATTCCAATTCCTGGAATAGATGTTGCAAGAATCAGAGAATTTTTTGCTGGTAATCAGTTTTTTGGACTAATGAACTTATTCACTGGAGGTGCCCTTGATAATGTTTCTATAGTAATGCTTGGATTGGGGCCATATATTACAGCAGTAATTATATTTCAATTATTAACAATGATCTTCCCTCAAATGGAAAAGTTATATAAAGAAGAGGGGGAAGCAGGAAGACAAAAATTTAATCAATATTGCAGAATAGCAGCAGTTCCCTTTGCTCTTATACAGGGCTACAGCATGATTTTCTTTTTAAAGTCACAGGGAGCCATTGGATCACTAGATCCAATGATTATGATTACCGCGGTTTTATCAATTCTTGCTGGCTCAACGATATTGATGTGGATGGGAGAATTAATATCAGAAAAAGGTATTGGTAATGGTGTTTCTCTTTTAATTTTTGCTGGTATCGTTGCTGATTTTCCAAACAATGTTCAAAAGATGTTTATCACCTTTGATCAAACACAATTATTTTCCTATATTCTTTTTGGAGTCCTATCCTTATTAGTAATTATGGGAGTAGTTTTAATTAATGAGGGCAGAAGAAACATTTCTGTTTCTTATGCTAAAAGGGTAAGGGGAAATAAAATGTATGGCGGTGCTTCAACATATTTGCCGTTAAACATTAATCCAGCGGGTGTTATTCCAATCATTTTCGCAATATCATTTTTAATGCTTCCATCTATGCTTTCTTCATTTTTGGGATGGACAGCAGTTTCTGATTTTCTAAATAATTCATGGGTTTATGGAACAATATATTTTGTTCTTGTGTTTGTATTTACATTTTTCTATACTGCAGTTACCTTTGATCCTAAAAGTATTTCAACTAATTTACAGAAAATGGGAGGATTTATTCCAGGAATTAGACCAGGAGAAAATACAGCTCAATTTTTACAAAATATCTTAAGTAAGGTCTTAATCATCGGCGCTACTTCATTGGGATTAATTGCGGTGATGCCTTTAATTATTCAGGGTATTACAGGTATACAAGAGTTTGCCTTTATGATTGGTGGAACAGCGCTGGTAATTATTGTATCGGTTGCGCTAGAAACAATGAGGCAAATTAATTCGCAGTTGGAAATGAGAGAATACGACTCATAATAATCATTATCAAAGTAGAGGGTTTTCATCACCTTCTCTTTTTTTGTTTTTTGTAATATAATTAATTTAATAATAAAAAAATGAATAAAAATCCATTAGTTTTAATTTTACTTGGTAAGTCGGGGGCAGGAAAGGGAACTCAACTTAACCTATTAAGAGAAAGATTGAATCTTGAGTTTATTGGGACGGGTGATCTTTTAAGGAAAAGAAAAAAGGTTGATGATTTTACAGGTAAAAAAATAGCAGAAGTTATTGACAATGGTGGCATTATTGTTACTCCTATTCCTTTTAAATTATGGATGGATTTATTTGAAGAAATTAAAAACAAAGAAGCTGATCTTAATGGTATTATTATGGACGGTTCTCCACGAAAAATTAAAGAAGCATGGTTACTAGAAGAAGCCCTAGAGTGGTATGAGTGGGACAAAAGAGTTAAAACAATTTTAATTGATATATCAGAGGAAGAAGCGATTGCTAGAATTACAAGAAGAAAGATTTGTCCTAAATGTGGATATATAGCAATGTTTTCAAAAAATGATATGGATATAGACAATTGTCCTAAATGCGGGGAAAAACTTATCAAGAGACCAGAAGATACAGTTGAGGGAACTAAAAAAAGATTAAAATGGTTTGAAGATGAGGTTGGACAAGTTATAAGATATTTTGAAGAGAAAAATAGATTGATAAGAATAAACGGAGAGCAAAGCGTTGAAGATGTTTATAACGATATAATTAAAGCAGTAGAAGATGATAACAATTAAGACGAAAGAAGAGATTGATTTAATGCACAAGGGTGGTAGACTACTTAAGTCGGCTATAGACAAGTTAGGCGAGAAAATCAATATTGGGACTAGTGGAAAAGATATAGAAATTGAAGCAGAAAAATTAATTAAAGAAGTGGGAGGAACTCCTAATTTTAGGGGTCAAGACGGATTTCCGTCTTGTCTTTGTTTTTCAGTAAATGAAGAAATTGTTCACGGTGTACCAAGTGAAAGAAAATTAAAAGACGGAGATATAGTAACGCTTGATTTGGGTATATTTTTTCAAATAAATACTTTTTTAAAAGGGGACATAGATTATAGAAAATATCCTAATTTAAAGAATGGTTTTCATACTGATATGGCAAGAACATATATTGTTGGAAACGTCAACGAGGAATTAAAGAGGTTGTTAAAGATAAACGAGAAAGCATTAAGAAAAGGGATATCAAAAGTTAGGCCAGGAATTAAGACAGGGGAAATAGGAGAAGCAATTGAAAAGTTTGCCCTAAGAGAGGGGTACAATGTAATTAAAAATTTATGTGGTCATGGTATTGGAGCAAAACTTCATGAAGATCCAGACATACTACATTATGGAAACAAAAAGTATGGAGAAATACTAAAGGAAGGAATGGTTTTTTGTATTGAACCAATGCTTTCTTTGGGAAGCGATGAGATATTAAAAAGAGGTATGGCCTATATCACAGATGATAATTCTTTAAATGCACACTTTGAAGATATGGTTGCAGTGACTAAAAATGGAGTTATAGTTTTGACAGATTAAAAATTATTTAATATAATTAGGAAGGTATTATTATGGACGGAAAAGAGATGATTGAAGTATACGGGATTAATCCTGTACGTGTAGAGCCGAGGAAGGTACCCCAATGGGAAGAGTATTACTCCTCAGTGACCAGAACCCAGAAGAGGTTCGAAAAAATTGCCAGAGATTTACCAAAAAGGTAATCTCTTTTTTTTGTAAAAAAAATCTTAAAATGATATTATATTTGTATGATACCTTATGAATTGCAAACATTTATTATTGCCGCTACGCCCATAATAGAATTAAGGGGTGCTATTCCAATAGCATTGTTTAATTACGAATTATCTATTACATCAGCCTTTATTTTCTCTGTTTTGGGAAACATATTTCCAGTAATTTTTATTTTACTCTTTCTAGAAAAGGTTTCTAAGTTTTTGTCAGAAAAAAACAAACTTTTCAAAAAGTTTTTTGATTGGTTATTTGTAAGAACAAGAAAAAATTATCAAGGGAATTATGAAAAATTAAAAGATCTATTTTTGATTATTTTTGTTGCCATTCCTTTACCAATGACAGGAGCGTGGACTGGGTCTCTTTGTGCTTTTCTTTTTGGGGTCCCTTTTAAAAAAGCTTTTCCTTTGATATCATTAGGAGTAATAATAGCAGGAGTAATAGTTACGTTAATTAGTTTAGGAATAATTTTAATATGAAACCATTAATTATAGCCAACTGGAAATGTAATCCAGCAACAATAGAAGAAGCAAGGGCATTATTTAATAATATTGAAAAAGATATTAAATACAAGAACGTAGTTATTTGTCCTCCAGTAATTTTTTTAGCTTCTTTAATTCAGGAAGGATTTAAATTTGGGGCCCAGGATTGTTTTTGGGAAGAAAAAGGATCATATACTGGAGAAATATCTCCTCGTATGATTAAAAGCATCGGTTGTGAGTATGTTATTATTGGTCATTCAGAAAGAAGAAAGATATTAAACGAGAGCAATGAAGATATTAGAAAAAAAGTTGAAAAAGCAAAAGAAGTAGGATTAATACCGATAGTTTGTATTGGCGAATCAAAGGGTCAAAAGGCCCTTGAATTAATAAAATATCAAATCAAGGAAATAGATGAAGATGTAATTTTGGCTTATGAACCATTGTGGTCAATAGGAACGGGGGAGAGTGCACCAATTGAAAAAGTGAAAGAAGTGAGAGAGTTTTTAAAAGATAGAAAAGTTCTCTATGGAGGAAGTGTTAATTCTCAAAACGCTAAAGATTATTTAGAGATTACAGATGGATTATTAATTGGTGGAGCTTCTCTTAATAGCGAAGAATTTTTGAAGATCATTAAATCTATTAATTAAAAAAATAAATAAAACAATGATAGTCCAGAATGGAAGATGATCCAATATTAATATTGTGCGACATTTAATTAGCCATATCCTTGCCACTATGGAATTGGCGATGAACATCTCTTAGTCGCTTGTTTGTGACATGGGTATATATTTGAGTCGTAGCGATATTTCTATGTCCTAAAAATTCTTGAATAGTTCTCAAATCAACTCCTTGACCAAGTAAGTCGGTTGCATAACTATGTCTTAAAGTGTGAGGAGTTGTAAAGAAAGGTATGTTTGCTAATGTAGCATACTTCTTTACTATTCTTTCTATTGAACGAGGCGTTAAACGGGCTTCTGAGGCCGTTTTAGACCTATAATTAATAAATAATGCCTTCTCGTCATCACCACGTGTTTTGAGGTATTTTTTAACCCAATCCAATGCTCGATTAGAGAAATATACAGTCCTAGGGTATTTTCCTTTACCAATGATACTTAATTCAAGATCTTCTTTATTTTCTATACTTTTAAATTGTTCTTTATTAAGGGCTACGAGTTCTGCTATTCTTAATCCTGTAGAAAATAATGACTCAAGTATCGCGCGATCTCTAAGACCGGACATTATCTCAATATTGGGGGCGAGTAGTAATTTTTCCATTTGTTCTAATGTAAGAAATTTAACAGTTTTTTCTTTATTGGCTTCTTTAGATAGTTTTATTTTGTCTGCTGGCAAAGAGACGATATCTTTATCACTAAAAAAGCTTAAAAGGGCTCGTAGGGCGATTAAATAGTAATTTTGTGTTATTTTAGACAATGGCTTATTTTTATCATCCTTATATCTAGCTAGGTATAGTCGGTAGTCCCAAATAATTTCTGGAGTCAATTGGTGAGGGAGTAAATCTTTTTTTTCTGTAAGCAAAAGCCAGTCAGTAAATTTTTTTAAATAACGTCCATAATTTTTTTGCGTATTATCTGATAATCCTTTCTCAATTTCACAATAATCCAGAAAATCAGGAATATGCTTAATTATTGATATGTTTGAATTATTCATATATTAATTGTCGCTTAACCTACATTGTACGACATTTACCATTGTATATTATATCCTGCCCCCTGTCAAGATTTTATTAAAAAAAATCAGGAGCTACTACTTTTAGTTGCTCCTAAAGAAAAATTTTTCATTTGCTCCTCACAAAAAGAAATGTGTTCTTCTGTCAGAGTGCTCATGACCTTTTCTCTCTCACCATCGGTGAGATTTTCTTCTTCCTCCACAAGGTCAATGACCTTGCTTGCCTCCCTGTAAAGACCCTTATTTGCAAAGGTCTTTACCTCAGAAAGTGCTTCAAGCACTTTCACTTGGTGTCGGTTCATAATAACCTCTTTTATTATAAAAAGAAAATATAAGATTGTCAAGCTCCTTTTCTTCTTTCTCGTTCTGAATAATCATTCAGCGCTTTTTTAAATTCTTTTTCTTTGAAGTCAGGAAAAAATTTATTTGTAAAATATAATTGAGAATATGCTGTGTCCCACATCATAAATCCGGCAGAATTATGAGGATCATCTTTGCATCCCGTTCTAATTAGAAAATCAACTGGTGGTAATTTCTTGGTCCATAGATTTTCTTTGATTTTTTCTTCCGTTACTTCCCCTTTGATATTTTTAAAACAATCAATCATTTCATCTGTTCCGTTATAGGCCATTAAAAAAGTAATTATTGATTTATTATAATTTTTGGTAGCATCTATCGCCTTTTGCATCGCACTAATTGTTGATTGAGGAAAATAGTCCCTCCACTTCCCTATTATTTCTATTCTTACCTTATTTTCGTGAATCTTTTTTTCGTCTGCAATTTTGTTAAAATAATCTTCAAAGATATTAAAAAGATGATTAACTTCGCTTTTACTTCTTTTTGTTATGTTGTCTAATGAACTACCCCAAAAAGAGAAGTAAGGAACCTTAAGAGAGATAACTTTATTTATTATCTTTTCTAGCGTCTCAGCGCCCTTTTTGTGTCCTATAAATGATGGTAGGGCCTTTTTCTTGGCCCAGCGTCTGTTTCCATCAGGAATTAATGCAATATGATTGGGAATATTCATATACTATTTTAATTGGTTCTTTGTTTTGATTTTTATTATGAATTAATGCTAAAAAAAAGAAAAAAGAAATTAATAGTAACAATATCACTATTTCGCCACTTTTATCTTTGACAAAATTAATTATTTTTGATAGCATTTGCTTGTTATTATCAATAACTACATATTAGATTAAAATTAATAAAGAGTCAAAAAAATGGCAACAACCAAAGCCGCCGGTACAAGTAGGTTGGGAAGAGATTCAAATCCAAAGTATCTAGGCGTTAAATTATTTGAAGGACAGAAAACCAAAATTGGTTCAATCATTATCCGTCAGAGAGGGTCTAAATTTATTGCGGGCAAAAACGTAAAAATGGGAAAAGATAATACTCTTTACGCAATAAAAGAAGGAAAAGTATATTTTTCAACTAAAAGAAAAAAACTATTTGATGGTTCTCAAAGAATCGCCAAAGTGGTTAATGTAGAATAAAATGAGGGTCTCCCCTCATTTTTTTATTTACTAGCAACTTTGATAAACTCATTAAATAATGGATGTGGATTTAGTGGTCTTGATTTTAATTCTGGATGAAATTGTGTTGCAACAAAAAATGGATGGTTTTTAAGTTCAATAATTTCAATTAGTTTCTTTTCGGGATTAATTCCAGCGACGATAAGACCTTTTGAAGTAAGTATGTCTTTGTAATTATTATTAACCTCGTATCTATGTCTGTGTCTTTCTGATATATTTTCTGTCTTATATGCTCTACTGCTTATTGTCCCCTTGTTAAGTTTGCAATTCCAAGCGCCCAAACGCATTGTTGCTCCATATTTATGCTTATTCATTACTTCCTTTTGTTCTTCCATTAAGTCAATCAAAGGATTTTTTGCTTTAGGATCAAATTCTGTTGATGTAGCATCTTTAATTCCGCAAACATTTCTAGCAAATTCAATTACCGCCAATTGAAGACCTAGACATAATCCTAAAAATGGTATTTTGTTTTTCCTGCAATATTCTATTGTTTTTATTTTCCCTTCTGTTCCTCTTGAGCCAAAACCACCAGGAACAATTATGCCATCATAATTTTTAAGTTTTATTAACTCTCTGCTATTTTCTTCTATTTTTCCAGATGATATCCATTCAATAACTGGATTTCTATTATTGGCCCAAGCACTATGCTTAATTGCTTCAAGAACTGAAATATATGAATCAGTTAATGAAAAGCCATCACTTTCAAAATATTTACCAACAATACCTATTCTAATATCTTTCTTTTTGTGGTCCTTTATTTTATTAACTAATTTTTCCCACTCGCTACCGTCTTTCTTTTTATTTTTTAATTTTAGTTTTTTAAGTATTCTGTCTCCCAGTCCTTCTTTTTCAAAATTAATAGGTATTTCATATATTGAATCAGCGTCTGGAGCAGAAATTACATCTTTAGGATCAATACTACAAAATGTTGATATTTTTCTTTTTCTTGTTTGGTCTAATGGAACGCTAGCTCTCCCTAAAATAAAGTCGGCCTGTATTCCTGATTCATTTAAAAGTCTTGAAGATGTTTGAGTTGGTTTTGTCTTCATTTCTCCTATTGTTTTAAGGGTTGGAAGGTATGTGACCAAAAAGAATAGAACCTTTTTGGGATACTTTAATTTCATCATTCTTGCTGCTTCCAAGAATAGAAGGTTTTGATATTCGCCCACAGTTCCCCCTATTTCAATTGCTACAAAATCGGCTTTGTCTTTTTTTGCTACTTTTTCTATTCTTGAGATTACTTCATTGGGAATATCGGGAACAACCTCAACACATCTTCCGTTAAACTCTAAATTTCTTTCTTTTTCTATAACCGATTGATAAACTCTACCAGTAGTTATTGAGCTTTCGGTGGAGAGGTTTATATTTAAAAATCTTTCATAATTACCTAAATCTTGGTCACACTCTGTTCCATCATCGGTAACAAATGTCTCGCCGTGTTCAATTGGATTCATTGTTCCAGCGTCAACATTAATGTATGGATCAATTTTAACTGCGGAAACAGTAAATCCTCTATTTTGAAGTATTTTTGCAATTGAGGCCGTTGCTGCGCCCTTGCCTACGCTTGACATTACCCCACCTGCAACAAAAATATAATTTGCCATAATTTAAATAATTATTTTAATATCTCTCTCTAAATTATCTCCTAATTTAATTTTAACTAAGTGCTCTCCTTGGTGCTTGATTGGTTTATCAATTTTTATATTTGTCTTATCAACATTGAAGCCCAATTCCTTTAACCTTTCTGATATTTTTTGTTCGTTTATTGACTCAAAAAGTTGTCCTTCATCTCCTATCTTTGTTTCAATTTTTATTTCTTGATCAGCCATTTCTTTAATCATTTTCTCATTCTCTTTTTGTTTTTCTTCCGCATTCTTTAATTCTGTTTTCCTTTGATCTTCTAATCTTTTAAGAGAATCTTTATCTGCTATTATAGCAGAACCATTGGAAAGGAGAAAGTTTCTTGCAAAACCAGATGAAACTTCTTTGACTTCAAATTTTTTACCTAATTTTTTAACATCTTTTAATAGTATTACTTTCATATGTTTATCTTTTTAATTATCTCTTCAATTGCTTTTTCTAATTGTGGGTCTTTTTCATTTTCATAATCTTCTAGGGTTAATTCAACTTCTACGTCTGGAACAATTCCATTTTCATTAATAACAACCCTATTGGGGGTTAGCCATTCTGCAATAGTTACTTTCAACATTAAATCATTAGATAAATCTAATAATTTTTGAACAGTTCCTTTGCCATATGACTTTACTCCGATTATTAATAAGTTTCTATTATCTCTTAGGGCTCCTGCAAGTATTTCGGAGGCAGAAGCAGTTCCTTCATCAATTAATATAATTGTTGGATAATTTATTAAACTTCCTGATCCGTTAGCCCTGTATTCGTTTTCTTTGTCTTCTCTACCCTTCTCAATCATAACTAAATCATTTTTATTTAAAAACCAACCAGAAACTTCTATTGCTTGGTTAACAAGTCCTCCCGGATTGCTTCTTAGATCAAGAATAATTCCTTTTGCATCGCTATTAATTACTTCAAAAACTATTTTTCTAAAATCCTGAGCGGTTGAATTGGTAAAATGATATATTCCAATAAGGGCAATTTGATTATCTACCATTTCCCACTCAACAGTTGGAACATTAATAATGTCTCTTGTTATTTCTACATTGAAATTATTACCATCTCTAAGAATAGTTAAAACAACTTTAGTTCCTTTCGGTCCACGTATAAGATCAACAGCTTCGTTAACAGATAAATCAGAAGTTGGCTTTTCGTCCACAAATATGATTTTATCTCCTGGCCTTATTCCAGCTTTATCGGCAGGTGTTCCCTTAATTGGAGATATCGCTGTTAATTGTTTATTTTTTATTCCAATATGCAAGCCGATGCCTTCAAATTTACCTGTAATAGTTTCTTCAATTACGTCAGCACTTTCTGGGTCAAAAAATTCAGTATAAGGGTCTCCTAGCGCACTAACCATTCCAGAAACAGCGCCATAGGTCATTTTTTCTAAATCAATCTTATCTGGATCAACATAATTAAGATATATTTGATCTAGTGTTTTTTTAAGAACAGAAAGATCTATATTTTCATCTGAATATGCCCTTTTGTAATTCTCTTGAAAAAGATATTCATGGTAATAAAAACCGACAATAAAAGCAATCAAAATAAAAAAGAGACACACTATTTTTGAGTTGATTTTCATATACTTAAAGGATAACATATTTTCTTTTTTGGGACAATAAAAATGATTAATCACCAATGAGATAATTCCATTTACAATCAATAATTTTAACTCTTTTTTTCTCCCCTAATTTACCCTCTTTGATAACAACTACTCTTCCTGAATTAGTTCTTGAAAGATAATTATTTTTTCTTTTCTCAACAATTAAAATTTCTAATGTTTTATTTATATATTTTTTATTTTTTTTAAGATTATAATCTTCAAATAGTTTTGTAATAATTCTTGAACGGTCCTTTTTAATTCTATCTGGTAAATCTTTTAAATTGAAGTCAGCTGTTCCCTTTCTTTTTGAGAATTTAAAAATATGTAAAACCTCCGGTTGTATTTTTTTAATAATTTTTAATGTTTTTTGAAAAGAATCCTCTGTTTCTAGTGGGTGACCGATAATAACATCAGTTGCTATGATTGACTCTTTAAATTTACTTCTAAACTTTTTGGCTATGTTAACAAAATCTTCTATTTTGTATCCCCTGTTCATCTTTTTAAGCAATTCATTGTCTCCCGATTGGATTGGTAAATGAATAAATTTGTATATTTTCTCTGATTCGTAGATATCAAGAAGTTCTTCGTTTACATATTTAGGATTCATCATTCCAAGTTTTAATTTAAAATCTCTATTAATTTTTATAATTTCTTTTAATAATGATGATAATGATTCGCCCCTATCTATTCCGTAGACAGAAAGATCTTGAGAGGTTAGATATATTTCGCTATTGTTTGATTCTTTTATTTTTTTAACAATTTCTTTAGCAGAAAAAGAAAACAATTCTTTTCTTGCTAATTTTGTTGCACAATAAGAGCAATTTCCGAGACAGCCCTCAGCGATAGGAATTATTTTAGAATTATTATTTTTTAATTTTGCTTTATCGGTCTTTTTTTTCTTAATATCAATTTTTATTATCCCATCAATTACCTTGTTAATTGATAAAATGTTTGTTGGTCCGATAATTGCATCGGCAACTTTTTGACATTCTTCAAGAGAAATCAAGGGCAAGCAACCGGCAATAATTATTTTTTTATTTTTAAAACTTTTGGCTTCTTTTAATATCTTTCTTTCTGTTTTTTCTACAACTCCACAAGTATTAAAAACAATAAAATCAGCGTCGTTCAGCGATGTTTCTTTGTGTTTTTTAAGCAATAGATCTCTAATTATCTCTGAGTCGGATTGATTGAGTTTGCAACCATATGTTTTAATGTGAAAATTCATATAGTAATGGTATTCTATTTTTAATTCTTTTTCAATGTAACAATTATAGTTTTAGTGTATTATATATAGTGATGGAGATGAGTGAAATAAAAGATTTAGTTTTAAGATCGCAAAACCAAGACAAAGATGCTTTTAGTAAGTTATTTGATTTTTATTACGATAAGATTACGAAATATGTTTTTAGAAGAACTCTTGATGTTGAATATAGTAAAGATATAACTTCAAACGTTTTTTTAAAAGCTTTGGATAATATAGAGAGCTTTAAATGGAAGAATGGAGATTATAGTTTTGATGGTTGGATATTTAAAATTGCCACTAATGAGGTTAATCAGTATTTTAGAAAGCAAAATAGATACAGGTTAATTATTGATGATCCTGAAATGAGTTTTAATCTGAAAGACGAAAGTAATCTATCGCTTGAAATTGAAAAGAAGATTGACAATGATAAATACTTAATAATTTTAAGCAAGGCAATTAAAGAATTAAAACCAATATATCAAGATATATTACATTTAAGATATTTTGAAGAGATGCCATATAATGAAATATCAGAAGTTTTAAAAAAGAACGAATCAACGGTGAGAGTTTATGCTAGGCGAGCCATAGAAGAGCTAGAAAAGGTTTTAGAAAAAGATGCTGTTAATTTTACAAATTATGAAAAAACTATTTAAGAAAGTAAAAAATGAAAATATATCTTTTGGTAATCACAAAGATGAGTTGAGGCATTTATTGCTATCAAGAGATTATTTTAATAAAAAAGTTGATTGTTGGGATTGGAAGCTTGTTTTCAGTTCGCTATCTTTTTCTTGTCTATTAATTGCCTTTATCTTTATTTCCCCTGCTAGTAGTGGCAACATGGTGACAAATCTTGATAAAAATATGAATGTTAATAATCTTGGTTCAGTAGAGTGGGCTGGTCAAGATGTTAAAGTATATGAAATGGTCGAACAAAAAACAAAAACATTATTCTATTTTGATGCCAGGAATGATGTTCTTGTCCACTCAGAAGTAAATAAATATATGCAAATATTTGAAAACAAATTCTTTCAATTTCTATCTATTATTTTAATGATAGTTGTTATCGCTTTTGTTGCTGTTTTAATTAACGAAAAAACAGGAGCAAATGAAAATCTTATCTCTGTCTCTGGTCTTGGAGAAGTATATGTTACTCCAGATATTGGTTTTGTAACTATTTCTGTTGTAACTGAAAATAGAAATGTTTCAGTGGCAACCGATGAAAATAGTCAAAAAATGAATGAAGTTATAGAATATATAAAAAGTGAGGGGGTCGAAAGTAAAGATCTTAAAACAACGGGATACAATATTAATCCAAGATATGAATGGAATAATGATACAGGTAAAAGAACTTTAGCTGGCTATGAAGTAAGCCAATCACTAAATGTTAAAATTAGGGACTTGTCTAAAGTGGGAACAATAATTTCTAACGCAACATCAAAAGGAGCTAATGATGTAAGTAGTTTATCCTTTATTGTTGATGATGATGAAGAAGCTAAAGCAGAAGCAAAAGAGCTAGCTATTAGCGATGCAAAAGCTAAAGCAAAGGAATTAGAAGAACTTCTAGGAATTAAAATGGTAAGAATAGTAAGTTTTTCTGAAAGTGGATACGTTCCAATAAGAGTTGCTTATGATGAAGCAGTAAATTTTGAAAAACAATTAAGTAGTTCAATTGCTGTTCCAACGATTGAAACAGGAGAAAATAAAATTACTTCTACTATTACAATCACCTATTCTATAAAATAAACTTTATAATCAGCAATTAATTTTAACAACTTTATAAAGTTTAAAAAATGCCACTCTATTATTTTAATAGAGTGGTTTTTGAAATAAAAAAGAGCAACGAATGTTTCCCCTGCTCTTATAATACTACTCATTCTCCCTTGACGTCAAGTAGTTATGGGTATATAATCAATATAGAAAGGTCGGAAGAGTAAAAATAAATATAAAAATATATGCCAAGATTTGACGGAACTGG
>JBAZIG010000009.1:0-21409 GCA_041651955.1 Minisyncoccota bacterium
CCGGAGCAATAGAGGGGCATTGTAAATTTTAGGGCCATTTAATAGTATGTTATATGGCTCTTTTGCTTTATAATTCAATACTTCTTGACCACTGATACTAAGGTTCCAAAGTAGCTTATTTGCGATGATGTTTTTCTTTACTTCTTGAGAATTTTGATATTCTTCTTGTAATTGATTAGTATTTAACAAAAATTCCCTTATTCTATCGTCGATGACAGCTTCTTTTTCGGCTTCTATATCCAAAAAGGACAATCTTTGCTTTACGTCTATCTCCTCGCCGTTTAATTTAGCCATTTTAGAGGCATAAATGTCTTTGGGAGTGGTCATGGATACGAAACTGTCCAATAAGACCTCCTGTTTTCTCTTAACCCCTTCTAACTGTTTCAAAAGAATTTCCTTTGATTCGGCTTTATCTTTTTTCTTGCCCTGTCTTTCCTCCTTAACTGACTTGTAGGCAATAGCCACCAATTCTTCATCAACTTTTAGTTTTTCAAGAATTGAACCAACGAAAGAATCAAGGACTTCCGACCTTAAATAATGCTGGTGTTCGGAACAGACTTTCTTTCCATTGGTACAGTAATAATAGTCATGGCCTTTCTTTCGGCTGGCGGTCAATAAACAGCCACAAGAAGCACAAGTAAATAATCCTCTTAAATGGAAGAAATGAGTTTCTTCTTTAAAATGACTTTTTCTGTTAAAAACATTTTGAACATTATCAAAAGTATTTTTAGAAATTAACGGTTCGTGATTGCCTTGATAATAGACACCGTCCTTTAACATATAGCCATAATAAAAAGGATTGCTGAGCATTCTTTGAAGATTGCTTTTGCTAACCTTGCAATCATTGCGACTAATCATTCCCTCGGATTTCATAATATCTTCGAGGTCTTGAAGAGTGAATCTTCCAGTAGAAAATAATTCAAACATTCTTTTTACATAGACAGATTTTTCTTCATCAACAACTATCGTTTTATCAAGTTTATTATTTAAATATCCATAAGGGGCGAATCCGGGCCAACCGCCTTTTTCTAATTTTGTTTTATTTCCTCTCTTTACATTTTTACTCAAATCATCAACATACTTTTTGGCAAAACCAAAAACCATATTCATCATCATTTTGTCGTCGGCATTGTTTTTGAAAACTTTATCATAAGTCATTATTTCGGAAATCAATCCTTGGTCCATAAACCAGATAATATTTCCACCGTCAAAACTATTCCTTGCCAGACGGTCAAGATTCCAAGTCAAAATACAGTATTCGTCTTTGTGCTTTTCCATGAAAGCCATCATTTCATTAAAAACTGGACGGCCGGGCTTTTTAGCCGACTTGCTTTCCTTGAAAGTTTTGAAAATAATAAAGCCATTCTTTTGAGCCAGTTCCAAAAGAGTGCTTTCCTGTGAATCGATAGACAACACTTGGCGGTCATCTGATTCGCTCGATTTTCGACAATAAATTATGTATTTCATAAGTTTAATTTTTGCTGTTCTTTATTAATTTCGGATTGTAGAACGTTTTGAGTATATTGGTCAAGTTCTGGAAACAAATCGGTAAGACTTTCATTTGGCTCTAATCGGCAGAAATAAAAGTTCATAATCCCGATAAAATCAACTTCAATTCTTTTATTCAATATCTTTTCTGGCGGTCTTGTTCGCTGTAATGATTCAAGAATGTTAAGAGATTTAAAATATCCTTTAAGAATAATTGGCCGAAGTAATTTAGCACTAGGGAAGTATTTTCTCTTTTTATACAAGCGTACATCATCGCAATTTTTAATTAAATATTTAGACATATAATTTGATAAGCCAGAAACAGTTTTAGTGTAAACAGCTTTCATGTAAATATGACCATTACCCCAAACATCTCTAGCGATATCATAATTTTTATAACTGTATGGCAGATTGAAAAATATGCAATGATAATGAACTCGTCCATTTTTCTGAAATTCAGGGACAGCAACGTATTGCAATATCTTATCTTTTGTTTGAAAAATTCTATAATTATATCTTTGAATAAATTTGCTATAAAGACGATTGGCAGTTGGTAAGTCTTTTATATCTTCTCCAAAAGTTAGGGTAAGAAAAATTGGAGGAAACATTTTCCCGTTTTTCTTTGGCCATTGCCAAGCATTGCACGTAATAAGATTTTTCATTGCAGTCATAGTTTTCTTTCTAGAATTAATTAAATTTTGTTCATGATTAGATTCTCTGTTAGCAAGCCTTATAGCGTCTCTTTCTTCTCTTTTATCCCAAAACCAATCTCCTTTAACGGCGTTATTAAAATTCCTTTCCATGCGTTCTTTTTCTTCTCTTTTTTCTTTAGCTTCTTTGACGGTCATTGCTCTTGTTTTATAAAAGGCGATTTGGAAATTCTTATCGCAAATAGTAACTTTTCCGCTATTTTTTAAATGTGACATTCTGATTAATTGACATTAGAATCAAGTGTAACCCAATGGGGGCAAAAAGCCCCCATTGGACTTATCCAATGGGGTTATTCTTCAAGAAAAGCCAAACAAAAATCAGCAAGAGATTTTATATATGCCTCCGCTTTTTCTTCGGATAAGTCTAAATTGTACTTCTTATGAAAATACGAGACGACCTTTTCGATTAACTCTTTGCTGTACCTGGTTGGGTAAGTTGGAACTTATTTGAAACCAATTCATGGGACGGAAATGATGATTGGATATTATCTTATAATTATGACCTTTATAAGACGGCAAGGTAATAATTTGTATATAGCCCTAATAGATAAATAAATCAAGGGCTGCACATTTTTAAGATTTTAGAGTAAGATAAAAATATAATTGAATACGAGGTCTAAACCTTTAGAAATAAAGGCATGGCCGTAAGTCCGACTAAGGTAAAGAACCCATCATGGGATGTCTTAGTCGGCCATATCAGGAAACTGGTATGAGTGACTTCGGTCACTACCTGTGGTGGGCTTTTTGTATAAACCGCCACAGCCATAATTATTAATAAATAAAATATGGATAACGGTTTTCTCTATCTTTATCTTTTAATCATTGTTGGTTTTGTTTTTTATATTAAATACAGGGAACAAAAATCAAGAGAGGGAAAAGAACTCCCATATAAGAAAAAGGGGGAATTGATGACTAAGGCAGAGAAGGAGTTCTTTGACGTTTTAGAGAAGGTGGTAAATAATCGCTATTATATTATTCCTCAAGTTAAAATATCAAACCTTGCTGTTGTTTCAGGTACAAAGAATTACAAAACGTATTTGAATAAAATCGACCGGAAAACAGTCGATTTTGTTTTGTTTGATAAACAATTTTTGCCGATATTAGTAATTGAACTTGATGATAGTTCTCACGATAGCGAAATTCGTAAAGAAAGAGATAGATTTGTAAACAGAATAATGAACAAAATTGAACTAAAAATTATTCACATTAGAATATCAAGCATTTATAATTTAAGAGATATTGAAGAAATAATTTGATGACTGATTTTGAAAAAATTGACACTAATATTTAATAGTTTTATAATAAACAAAACATAAATACTTTAATACATGACCAATTTTTCAGATGATAAAAATAAAGGAAAAGGAATTCAGTCGACACCAAAAGCTCCTAAATCCGGGGCGTATGAGAAAAAACCAATAGTCAGGGATAAGCCAGCGATAATCAAAAAAGGTGGCGGAGAAAGAATGCCCTTTATTAAGAGGCCTAAATAATATGGATTATTTTCAAGAAAAATATAATTGCCAAAAAGAATCTTTTATTTATTCAAGAAACAGAAGTAATGAAATGGCAGAAAGTTTTGTAAAAATAGAAATACAAATTACTTCATTTATTTTAGCATTCATGGGAGCTGTATTTCTAGCAAACAACGAAATTAATACCATAGAACTATTTACTAGAGAGTGCCTAATAGTTGGTTGGATATCCTTAGTGCTATCTTTGTTCTTTGGATTAATCAATAATCATATAAAACAAAATTTTTGGGATAAAATTACAGATAGATTGCAATGCATAGTAAAAGAATATTTATTACAAATAGAGAGCGGTAATCCATCGATAGAGTGTATAGAAAAAATAGAAGAAAATCTATTAAAAGTAGATAGCATGTCTTCTTCTAATTGGCCTTGGGCTGTTCAAACAATTTTATTGTTTATAGGATTTTTATCAATTACAGTAGCTTTTTTACAGTGGATTTTCTAGATACGGCTGTTCCTCTCTGTAATGCGGGCTAGGGGGACTGCGTTGCAGTCAAGACAAGAATTAGTCGGTCTTGTCTTATAATCCACATAACAGTGATTGTATGGCAAAACAATATACTCCGGGAGAAAAGGCTCCTAACTCAGGTCAATACGAAATTATTGGCACTAGAGGAGGGAGAACTGGTACGGAAAGAACAGTGGTCAAAGGTGAACCACTTCCTCCTACTAAAAAATCCGGGGAAACATATATTTTAGTCGATAAGACGAAGACTAAATAGCTTTTCGGGAGGAACAGCCATATTTGCAAAATAATTTATTAATAAATATGATTTCAAAAGAACAATTAGAAATGTGGGCAAGTGCACCAAGTCCGACTGAAATGGAAAAAATAAGAAATGCAAGAACAGTTATAGAAAATATAATAAAACGTAGATTGCCCACAGAAGAAATAAAGAAAAATTATGCTTTAGATAATTTCGAGTACGAGATTTATCTTCAGGGTTCTTATGCTAACAGTACAAACGTTCGTTTTGATAGTGATGTTGATATTGTAGTTCAATTAAATAAGCCCTTTTTTTCAGATAAATCACAACTTAGTGAACTAGAAAGGAATATTTTCGATTCTGGACACAAGGATACTCCTTATGAATTCAAAAATTTTAAAGAAGACATTCTAAGTACCCTCAGTCAGGAATTGCCAAGTCAGCAAATAGTTAATTCTGATAAATGTATCAAAATTGAAGAAAATACTAATCGTGTAAAAGCGGATGTTGTTGCTTGCATACAATATCGTGTATATAAAAAATATCTTTCTTTTTTAGATGAAGATTCTTTTGTAGAGGGAATTAAATTTTTTAATACATCAAACAACTTAGAAATTATTAATTATCCAAAAACTCATATTAATAACTGTGAATCAAAAAATAAAGATACGGAAGGGAAGTTTAAAGACATGATTAGGATATACAAAAATATGCGTAATAAGCTCATAGAAGAGAAAGTTTTTGACGACAAAACAGCTCCTTCATATTTTATAGAAAATCTTCTTTATAATTGTTCTAGTCCTTGTTTTGATGGTAGCTATAACGATTGTATGGTAAAAATTCTACAATTTGTGATTGATGCTATAGAATCTGGAAGAATAACAGGATTTGTTTGTGCTAATGAACAAGACACGTTAATTAGTCAAAAAACATGGAACCTTCAAGATTTAATTCTTTTTATAAATAAAACAGCCAATTATTATATAGGAGAAAATGTATGAACATAAATAGAGAAAATCACACACAATACGCTTTTTTTATACTATTTTTATCTTTAATTAGTATCAGTATAAGCTACTTTATGTTTTCTGCTTTAAAGCAAAATAATATAAATTTGCCTTTTTATATAGAGATACCATCTCCCATAGCAATCTATGGATTATTGTTTTGTCTTTTTGAAAAGCATCTATGGAAATACTCTATTTTTAAAAAATTAGGAATTATTATTGGTGACGATTTAAATGGAAAATGGACGGGGACAGTCCGTTCATCTTATGATAAATTTGAAAAAAATTATAGTGCAAATTTTAATATAAAACAATCTGCAACTCAGATAAAAATTAATGGCTTGTTTAATAATTCTAAATCAACAAGCATTCATGAAAATTTTGGGAAAAGCGAAATTGATAATGAGGTAGCTCTGTTTTATTTTTTTAGAAATGAGCCGAATTATGATGCAAAAGAAACAATGGCAATGCATGAGGGAGTAGTTAAATTAATATATAATAAAACAGAAGATACTTTAGTTGGTTATTATTATTCTGGTAGAGATAGAAATAATCACGGGACAATTAACGTAAGAAGAGTCAAGTAGATATTAAAAAGGTTCCAAGTTCGTTCCACCTCCCGAGCAATTCGAGACCGACATTTTGTCGGTTTTTTGTTTTGTGATATAATATTTTTAATATTAATAATTTAATAAATATGCATAAATATCAAAAAGGACTTTCGTTCATTGTAATAATTATTCTGGTCATAATAATTTTATTGATAGCCGGAGTCATTAGCTATTTTTTATTGAATGTGCATCAGCAAAATCAAAAAGACAGCCCAATTATTATAAAAAACGAAAAGGCTTTTATTTATAATTCGAATATTAAAAAATTCGAGCAAATATCTCCCGATGGATACAAGGTTCTTTATTACGGAGATGCATACTCGCCATCTAATAATATTTTTGTTTTAAAAGATAATAAAATATTTAAATTTAATATTATTAGTTTGGCAATCAATGAAACAAGCCTCCCTGTTCTTAGAAACGAAACAAATGTTTATGAATCAATAAATGATATAGTATTGTCTCTCGATAAAACAAAAGCAATTATCGCAATCGCTGTTTATGATAAAAATTCAAAAGAATATCAAAATGAGTTGGGTGGACCGAAACCGATAAGCACGAGAGAAATAGAGTACGATATTCAATCTGATAAGTGGAAAAATTCAAATTTCTCTGAAATAGTCAAGAATATTCTTAAAGAGGATATTGTTTCATTTTCGGTGTGGGATAGTCAAAATAATAAAGTATTTGGTAGATATTCAGGAAAATCAACAGGATATGCAATATCGGAATACATTGTTGATTTAAATGAAAATAGCTTTAAAAAAACTTCGGGTTATCCTGACGAAGGAGTATTTTCTTTTAATTTAGGAAAGTTGGCTTTAATAGATGATAAAAAATTAATATTATTTGATTTAAGTGACCTAAGTAATCCTCAAAAAACTATCGATATTAAAAACATCTTAGATAGCGATTATGAGTGGGTTGACTCAATGGCATGGTCTCCCGATGATAAACAAATAGCAATAGGAACTAGTACAAAAATTCATACAGTTGACATTGAGTCTGGTAATATCTTATTAAGATTTTCTGACGAAACCATTAATTCTGGATATACATATTGGGATAAATATAAACTCACTTATTCTTTAGGAGGTAGATATATTTTATTTGACGATTTTGACAACACTCATCAAGAAGATACATTGATAAAACAAGAAAATAATATAGATAGGTTGACATCGATTGACGTAAATACAAATACTTTATCTGTTTTGCAAGACTTTATCGGAGGATTCAGTATTTTAATGGGTGGATATTAAAAATTTATAAATAATTGTTTAGTTATTTAAATCAATAATCATTAAATTATCAATATAAAAATATGGATAATCAAAATATAGAGAAAAACTCGACTAGTAAATATATAATATCGCTTTTAATTATAATCGAAATTTTTCTTATTTTTAGTAGGCTCACTGGATTATTTATTATAATGCCATATGACTTGATGAGTTTTTTAATTCCTGTTATTTATTTAGCTTTTTTGTTTTATTATTATAATTTAGCAAAAAGAGGATTTAATTTTGGCTCTATAGGAAAAATAATTAATATTTTTGCAGGCATTATTTTAGTTTTTACCGTCTTGACTTTTTCATATATTGTTTGGGGAAAGAATGAATTTCATCTAGGGTTGTGGATTCTTGGGTTGATTCCTATTCTTGGAGGTATTTTTTTGGTGATTATAGTATTACTATTTTTTAGCCTTACAATGTTTATAATCAATAAATTAATTAAAAAATAATTGGTGAAAAATTTGTAGAAATAATCTATGTTTTATTTATATAATAAAAAGGTTCCAAGTTCGTTCCATTTCCCGAGCCATATGAAACTTTATCGAGAGACTGGAAATGGTCAAATAATAAATAGTTTAATAATCAAGGTATCTCTTTTTGAGATGTTTTAATTTAGAGAGTATGGGAAAAACAGATAATGAAAATTTATGGGGAGAATTTTTTATTAGCTTCATCAATCGAGAAAAAGGATTAGATTATGATATACATAGCAACAAAGAAGAAAATAGTGATATTGATGTTTTTGCAAAATCAAAAAGTGGAAAATATCCTAATGTTCCATTACAGCTTACTTATGCTAAAGAGCAAGATTTTTCAATAATAAATAGACCACGAGAATGTATTTATTCTAAAGAGGTAATAATTGATGCAGTTGAAAGAAAAATTATTAAATGTGGCAACGATATCATTTTGGTTATTCAAGGATATATGTCTGAATGTTGGATAGGAGATGTTTTCAATCAAGACCTATTCAATGAAATTAAAGAAAAAGAATATAATTTAAGAGGAATATATTATATTACGCCTCCTAGTTTAATAAATAAAAACGGTAAAAATATTCAAAGCGAAGGATTTTGCATATGTTTAAAAGACGGATTTAATAAAAAATATCAAAGATTAAAGTTATAAACTATACAATTAAGGCCGCCCGAAAGGGCGGTTTTATTTTATTGACAATTAATTTTTCGGTGATATTATTACTTTATGGTAGCGACAGATAATTGCATCATAGGGGCATTGTTTGCTTCGTTTCCTTCTCGCAAGGAAGCAAACAAAGCCATTGGATTGCTTGTAAATAAGTCTGCCGGGAAAGAAGTCGTCGACCCAATAGAAAGGTATTCGATGCAACCGTCAGCAAGAATCGTTAAAGATTCAGAGGTACCTTCAAGTGCTCGTTCAATTTATTCTAATCCGACATGGATTGAGATTAATGGCTCCCAGAAATTCCTGGAAAGCCTAATCAAGGTGAGTTAAATTAACTCGCCTTAACCTTTTTAAAATACAGAGCCGACTTTTGTTGGTTTTTTTGTTTATGATATAATCTTTATATGAAAGAAAAGATCATTCTTCATAACAAATGGCTCATCAGGGCTCCTTTAATGGAGGTTTTTAACATAATAACTGATTTTGAAAAATGGCCTGAATATTTTCCGAAAGTTGCGGAATCTATAAAAGTTATAAAACATGAAGGAAGTAATTTAGAAATGGAGGCTAATGTCAAGTCGTTTGGTCAAAACTTTCCAGTAAAAATGAAGACGCAGATTATTTCTGGAAAAGGATTTATTTCAAATAATGAAAGTCCTAAATTTGGAACTTCTGGCCATGAAGAATTAATGCTTTCTGAAAGCTCAGAAGGAACTGTTATAGATTACACTTATCAGGTTATTATTCATAAATATTGGCTTCGCATAGTTGCAAAACCATTAATTGAATGGTTTTCTATGAAATACTGGCAGAAGGCCGTTATAGAAGAACTAAAGAAAAGGGTTGAAAAATAAAAACGGAGATATCCAAAAAATATTGTTATTGGTTTTTTGTGATATAAAAAAATAATGATTATAAAAGTATAATAATATTAATTTTATCTTTTAATGATTATTCTTAATTTATCCGAAATGTTTCTTGGACGACTAAATTTGACATGTTATTTTGATTATGTTAAATATCAAATACTATTCTTTTGAATAGGAGATGAAAAGATGTCAAAAATCTTAATCAGTGCAGCAATAATTATGGTGGCCACGGCAATTCTGGTCGCCTGTGCTTTTTTAAGCGTACAGCCTGTTGAAAAAAAGACAATTGTTATTTCTGGTCATCCGGACTGGAAGCCGTTTATGTATCAGAACGGTGACGATATCTCCGGGGTCGGAGTGGAGGTAACTACTAGTGTTTTTAAGGACCTGAATATCAATGTTATCCCGAAGTACGAAGGTTCGTGGGAGGTTGTTCAGGAGAAAGCATTGACCGGCGAGGTTGGTGCGATTGTCGCAATGTATAAGACGAAAGAGCGGGAGGAGAAATACTGTTTCTCTATACCGTACGCATCTGATCCAGTTGCTTTGTTCATTAAGGGTAATAATTTTACCTACAACAAAAAAGAAGATCTTATCGGAAAAAAGGGTTTAGCTATGATGGGAGATAGTTATGGACAGGAGATGGACGATTTTATCGTTCAGAAGAACTTGGACATAACAAGAACGGCTACACCGCAAGAATCGTTTTCTTTGCTTGATAAAGGAGAAGCGGATTACTTTCTTTACTCTGCCTACGCTGGTAGAAGGGTGATAGAAGAATCAAATCTCTCCGGTTTTGAAGAGGCCGGAATCGCTTCGAACCAGCTGTTTTATATCGCCGTTTCAAAGAAATTGCCGTGCGATAAATACATGAACAGCATTAACTTGTCTTTGCAGAAAATGATTTCCGAAAACAAGATTCCTTCCTATTAAAGACCCTATGAATATCTTTTATAATATTTTTTATTCATTGGGTTTATCCGCCGACTTTTGTCGGTTTTTTTATTTTATGGTACAATTTGTTTAATATAATAATAAATATTAATCATATGAACAAATGTAATTCAGCTGTTTATGGTCTAGGTTTTATTGGTGCCGCCGTATATTTTATCTTTAGTGCACCAACTTTTTGGATGGGAGTCGTTGGATTCTTAAAAGCATTAGTTTGGCCAGCTTTCTTGGTTTATTATGCTTTCCAAATTTTAGGTAAATAATATATTTACATTATAAAAAATCATAAATATGAAAATTAAATTTTTACTTGGTCGTATTTTTTTAGTTTTGACAATTTTATCTCTTCCCTTGTCTTTCTTTTTTAATTTCTTGGATTGGTACATTGCTTTCCTGACGGCCCTTTATTTTTTTGTATGTTCTTCTTTGATAATTTTTATATGGATATGGTTGGCATCTTCCTTTAAAAAAGGAGAGGAAAACATAATAAAGAGAATAAGAGAGTCGTTAAAATATTTTCCTGCTAACGGATTAACCTGTATTGGTTTTTTCTTTTTATTTGCTTCCTTCTTTTTTTCTTATGATGTTTTTGTAAATGATTATACTTTTCCATTATCAAAATCGGCTATAATATCGATTTTATATATAGGATTTTTCTTGTTTTCTGTTCTTATCTTTTGGGCAACTTCTTTAAATGGAAACAGCATTAAAGATTTGTCAAAAAAAGAAGTTTCTCCAAAAAGAAAGGTGGCTATTTTTTTAAGTTCTTTATTTTCAATCATAATTTTAATTACAGTAGTATTTATTATTATTAAATTCAATCAAATTTCCAACAAAAATCAAGATCCTGTCACGAGTATAGTTTATGTGCCACAAATAGAAATAGTTCATGATGGTTGTCCTAGTGGATATGTCATGGTTCAGAAGAATAGTGGAAATGAATATTTTTTTAATAAAGAAGATTCTGCTCTTTTTAGTAAGGACTATTTTTGTGTGATGGCTTATGAAGCTAAATGTGATATTAATGGTGATAATATCGGTGATTATCCCAATGAATTGAAATTGTTGAGGGGCCAGAGTTTTAACTGGAATGATTGTATTACAAATTCTGTCGTTTCTTCTCCCGATGGAGCACCTATTGTTAATATAACTCAGGAAGAATCTAAGAATGTTTGCGCAAGTTTAGGCGAAGGATATCATTTAATAACCAATGATGAGTGGATGGCTATCGCGAGAGATGTGGAGGGTGTAAATCAGAATTGGGAAGAAAGCACTCTTTTTAGGGGAAACTCTAACAAGAGGTATGTTGCTTCTGGGTTTGATGGAGCATATAATGGTATAAATTCTAGATATTTTTATCTTAAGAATGGTAATATTGTTTGGGATATGGCTGGAAATGTGTGGGAGTGGATAGGCGACACAATTGAACAAAAAGATCAACCACCATATAGCGGATGGCACGAGATTAACAGCTTGAGTGACTACGGATTATTAGGAAAAGAAAACATTTCTTCTGTTAATAAAAATCTTAGTTCTATCAATGGAATTGGTCAGCTTTTTCTAACATTTTCTTCTGAAGAATCTGAAACTAAAGCTATGTTAAGAGGTGGCAGTTGGGGAGATCTTTATAGGTCTGGAATATACACGCTAGATTTTTTAAATTCTCCAAACGATGCTCATGAGTATATGGGGTTTCGTTGTGCAAAGATTTTATAACACAACGCTTCTTTAGTTGATATTAGAAAAGAAAGAATTAATAATTTGGAAAGTGGCTTTGATTAATATAGATTAACATTTTAATCAAAAAAACTTTACCATACATATTTTTAATGATAGAATATAGTTATAAAAATATAATTTAATTAATTATGGTAAACGAAAAATTAAGTGAATATATTAAAAAATGTATAGAGACAGGAAAGCAAGATAAAGAAATCATAGATAATCTTTTAAGTGTTGGTTGGTCTAGAGAAGACATAGACGACGCTATTTTGAGTGTAAAAGAAAATGACTATTCTTTAAATAATGACGTGTCTGAGGAAAACAATAACATTTCTACTTCTTCAGATTCTGAGGAAAAGATTAATTATCCTTTAGAAGAAAACAATTTATCAAGCAATCAACAATTAGGGGAAGATCCATTTCTTGAATCAACAGAAGAAAATCAGCAAGATTCTTTTATTAGGCCAACTCAAAATGAAATAATTAATGAAGAAGTCCCAGAAGAAGAATCAGTTGTTTCAAAGGACCCAATAAAAAATGAGTTTGTAGATAATTCAAAAAAAGTACTTCCCAAAAGAATAATTATTCCAATAGTTATTACTTTGTGTGCCCTTTTTATTTTTGGAGTAGTATTTTCTTTTGTTCAAAAAATTGGGCCATTTTCTTTTTTGAAAACAGAAGAGACGCCTGAAGTTGTTTTAGAAAATGAAGAGCCCCTTTCTCAGCCAGAGATTATTGTTGAAGAACCAGTAGTTCCAGAATGGATTTGCGGGGAAGAATTAATTGATGAAAGAGACGGCTATAATTATTCAACATTTCAAATTGGTGATCAATGTTGGATGACAGAAAATTTAAATTACATTATAGAAGGATCTTCTTGTTATGATAATGATATTTCAAATTGCGAAATAAATGGACGCTTATATAATTGGTCTATGGCAAGCTATGCATGTCCCAGTGGATGGGAATTGCCCAGCGATGAAGATTTTAAAACCCTAGAAAGATATTTGGGAATGGATTATTCAGATACTGATAAAACTGGATGGAGAAATGTTTCACTAAATGCGGAGGGAACATTAGATTTATTAAACATTAGTTTGTCTGGGTATAAAGATGCTTCTGGCAAATTTAAGTATTTAAATGAATATGCTAATTTTTGGACCTCTGGAGAGGTTGACCAAATAATAGCTAGATCTTTTAGGTCAAAAGATAATAGTATTTATAGGGGAAATGCTTCTGGTGAACATAGTTACTCTGTTAGATGTATAAAAGCTGAATTATGAGAAAAAGATATCTTTTGCTTCTTTTTATAATCGCTTTATTGGCCGGATATTTTTATACTATTGAAAAAACGAACGAACCAGCAGTTATTGATGATAAAATTATATTATTTCTAGAAGAAAATTTAGCATGGACAAACAATGAAAATAGTAAGGCATTTTGTTCTTATGAATTATTGGGAGAAGAAGATAATAAAATATACTTATGGGCATTGTGCGAAGAATTCTATGTTGCCAAAAAACAAATAATTTGTCCTGATGAAAAGGCAAGAGAAGATTGTTTTTTATCTAAAACAGGAGAAGAGTGTAATTTGTGCGAAGAAGAAACAGTAGAGCCAAGAATAGTTAAGGGAGGAGGCGTATCGGTTCCTGTTAGGTTAACAAAGATAGAAGAAAGTTTTAATTTATGGACTCCAAGAGATGGTAGCTTATACTCAGAAGATATTAGAAATGAATTTCCCTCTAATTTAGTAAATAAAGTTTTTAATCCAAGGCAAAAAGATTTATCTGAAATTAATATAGAAAAAGCAGAAAAATATTTTAACGTTAAAGCTAAATTTGACGTAGGGGAAATTTTTAATAAAGATTGTAATGTCAAATCAGATTGTGGAAATGCTCCAGGAGAATATCTAATGCTTTCAAGTTGTCCATATCAAATGAAGTGCATAGAGAATAAATGTGCTGTTGGCTGTTATGATTTTTTGGATCCCCAAAGGTTTCCTATTGTAAAATAGTCATCAATAGAGTATAGTGCGCAAACAGAATAATTAAATAAAAAATATGAGAAATTTTGACAAGATATTTGATCGCGGAAAAAGAAGAGAAGACGACTTTAAGAGAAGGGATGGCGAAAGGCCTAAAATGTATAAGGCAGTTTGTGATAGTTGCGGAAAGAAGTGCGAACTACCATTTAAACCAACTAACGACAAACCAGTTTATTGCAGTCAATGTTTTTCAGAGCGAGGAGAGGGTAGATCTAGTCGCGAGGGCGATAGAACTAACAGAAGGTTTCAAGAAAAAAGAATGTTTAGTGCTATTTGTGACAAATGTGGAAAAAGATTTGAATTGCCATTTAAGCCAACAGGAGAAAGAGAGGTTTATTGCAGTCAATGTTTTAAGGGCGATGGCAATGTGCCATCATCAAAGAATAGCAATCAATATGGAGATCAGATAGAGATTTTAAATAAAAAGATTGATAAGGTTATTGAATTATTAACTTTAATTTCAGAGAAAAAACCAACGAAAAAAGTTAAACTAAAGGACTGATTATTTTAATCAGTTTTTTTGTGTTATAATAAAACAAAAAATATGAAAAAATATCAAACATTAATAATAATTTTAATCATAATAGGATTAACAGCCCTTGTTTATTATTTTGTAGAAAAACAAAATAAAGATCCAATTGAAAATGATTCAATAGAAAACCAACTCATAGGAGGACAACAAGATGATCATGGTTGTTTGTCTGGTGCTGGTTATTCATGGTGCGAAGCAAAACAAAAATGTATTAGAATATGGGAAGAGGGCTGTGATGATGAAGTAATTAAATTATCAGAAACACTAAAAACAAATTTAGGCATTGATTTTACTGACAAGGGAAGTAATGTTTTTAATTGGATTACAAGAGATTATAATCAAAACATTGTTACAAATCAAGTTGAAGGAAGAAGGATTGAGGCCAATGATATTGATGTAGAAAAATTACAACAAATAGAAACATTTTTTGAAGAAAATGGTAATCAAGACATGATAAATATCGCTGACGGTGTTTATGCTGGCTTAAGAGGTTATATTTATCATTATAATGCTTGTGTTTTATCTTGGCAGCAAGATGGAAACAAGGCAAATGTTCAAATTGATTGTGGTTTTTATAATTAAAAAACTGTAAATAAAATCTATTATATATAAAGCGCCTCCGCGCTTTTTATTTATGCAAGTTTGTTTTTAGAAGTCAAACTATGCTATTGTTCTAATATAATAAAATAAAAAATATATGATCACATTAGAAGAAGTTAAAAACAATAAAAAAATAAAAGAATTTATAAAGCAAACAGAAAAATATTTGGATTCTTTGGGTTTTACCGACCACGGACAAAGACACATTAATATCGTTTCAGATAGAGCTAGAAAATTAGCTCGTGACATAGAATTATCAAAAAGAGAAGAAGAATTAGTTGCTATTGCTGGTTATTGTCACGATATGGGAAATTTTTTAGGAAGAGAAAATCATCATTTTTGGTCATCTATTTTATTATCTCAAATATATATTGATGAAATGCCAACAAGAGATTTAACAGAAATAATGCAAGCGATAGCAAGTCACGACAAAGATAGTTTGAATATATTGAACAATATTACTGCTTGTTTAATTTTAGCAGATAAGTCAGATGTTCATAGAACTAGGGTTAAAGAAAAAAGAATAGAAAAAATAAAAGAAGACATTCATAATAGAGTAAATTATTCTGTTATTAAAAATGACCTGAAGATTAATAAAAAGAATAAACAAATTACTCTTAAATTAGAAATTGATACAAAAATAACTAAACCAATGGATTATTTTGAGATATTTTTAGAGAGAATGATTTTTTGCAGAAAAGCAGCTAATTTTATGGGATATGACTTTACTTTAATTATTAACAACTTTAAACTATCTTAATTTTATGGAAAAAAAGAAAACAGAATTAAGGTATGATGTTTTATCAAACGAATGGGTAATGGTGTCACCTAAAAGAGGGGCGAGACCAAACAACTTTCAAGAAATAAATGATTGCCCATTTTGCGATATAAAAGATCAGAAACCACCTAAGTATTATTTTTATAAAGGGAAAGAAAACAAGGAAAAGAAATGGACCACAATCGTTATTCCCAATAAGTTTCCCGTGTTTGAAGAAGATGATTTGAGCGGAGATTATTTAGAAAATAATTTTTATACCAAGAAAAGATCTCCTGGTTTTCACGATTTAATTGTAACAAAAGAACACAATAAATTCATATCAGATCTTCCAATTTCTAGGATAGAAGAATTTTTTAGTTGTATCCAAAAGATTTTAATTGAATACAGAAAAAGTGGAATTGTAAAACAAGTTGCTATTTTCCATAATAGAGGAGAAAAAGCTGGAGCTAGCCAGCCACATCCTCATTATCAAGCACTATCTTTGCCAATTGTAGAAAGAGAAAACAAGAATGAATTGAATAATTTTAAGAACTTTTATAAAAAAAATGGTAAATGTCTTCAATGCCAAATGAACAAAATTGAAACAGAAAATAAAGAAAGATTAATCCTTGAAAACGATGACTTTATTGCTTTTTGCCCTTTTGCTCCCAAAACATTATTTCAAGTTATTATTGCTCCCAAAAGACACATGTCTTCTTTTGATCAAATTAATGAAAAAGAGAAAAAATCGTTATCAAAGATATTTAAAAAAGTATTGTTAAAATATGATAATGGATTTGATAATTTAGATTATAACTTTTTTTTACATAATTCACCCCTAGACAAAGAATATCCATATTTCCATTGGTATTGGTCTTTTTCTCCTAGAATTAATTATTTCGGAGGATTAGAGTTGGGATTTGGCCTAGAAATATCTTCAATGACTCCTGAAGATCAAGCAAAGAAATTAAGAAAAATGTAATTGCACCATTTTTTTATTTATTATATAATAAAAACATAATAATTAATTAAAAAAATATGAAGGGATACAAAGATAACATAGAAAAATTAACAACAGAAAACAATAATTTTAGGAAAGTTTTGTATACTGGTAAAAATAGTCAGTTAGTATTAATGAGCTTAAGGCCAATGGAAGAAATTGGTAGTGAGGTCCACGAAGAAAATGATCAATTTTTTCGTTTTGAATCTGGAAAAGGAAAAGTAATTATTGATGATAATAATTATGATGTGGCTGACGGAGATGCGGTTATAGTTCCTGCTGGAGCACAGCATAACGTTATTAATGTTTCAGATGGTGAAGATTTAAGATTGTATACAATTTATTCTCCTGCTCATCATAAAGATGGAATCGTTCGTCTTACAAAAGAAGAGGCAGAGGCAAACGATCAAGAATTTGACGGACAAACAACTGAAAATTAAATGAGTACCAAAAAGATAACAATATTTCTTCTTTGTTCTTTTTTCTTCCTCTTCTTTATGTTCTTTAAAGAAGAGGTTGTTTTTAATATAGAAAAGATATTTTTGAATCCTTGTTCTTCTAGTATTTATTACACAATTGGTACTGTTGACCAAGAATTTGGGCTAACCGAAGACAACTTTCTTTTAATAACTCAAAAAGCAGCAGAAGAATGGAATAATGCTACTAATAAAGAGTTGTTTTTGTTTGATGAAGAAAAGGGAATAAAGGTTAATCTTTTGTATGATTATAGACAGGATACAACATTAAAAATAGAAGAAATTAAATCTAACCATCATGAAGATAGAGATGTTTATTCTAAACTGATAGAAGAATATAATAAAAATATTGAAACCTATACAGAAAATAAAAATAATCTTGAAGTAATTACACTAGATTATAATCAAAGAATTGCAAACCTAGAAAAAGATATTTCTTTATGGAATAAAAGTAAAAAAAGAGATGAAGAGGAGTACAATAAATTAAATCAAGAAAAAGAGGAATTAGAAAATATCTTTTACGATATAAAAAAAAGACAAGAAGAATTAAGGCAAATGTCCAGTGACATAAATTATTTGGTAGAAGAGATGAACAAAGTTGGTTCAAAACTTAACATTAATGTTGACCAATATAACACAGTAGCAAGCACACTCAATAGTCAATTTGAACAGGGAAGTTACATAAGTAGTGCCGTTGAAAATAAAATTAACATTTATCAGTTTGTTGACGAAGAAAGTTTATTACAGGTGTTAATTCATGAGTTTGGTCATGCACTAGGATTAGAACACTCAACAAATCCAGACGATATTATGTATTGGATTAATACAGAAGAAAAACAGGTGATTACCGAAAGCAGTTTAAATCAATTAAATGCAATTTGTGGTGAGTAATTTTATTGCTTTTTTAAATAATATATCTTAAAATATAATCAATATATGGATATGTTGGTATTCTTTAATTTTTAAAATTATGTCTAAAAAAATAATGATAACTTCTCTACTTCTTTTATTTTTGGTTTTTAATTTTACCGCTGGCAATATATTACAAACAGAAACAACAGTTAATAATTTTTCTCCAACTATTGAAAAAGTACAAATTAGTTCTGTTTATTTATTAACAAAAAATTATTTTGTAATGACAGCGTCTTTTGTTGATGGAATTAATGCTTCTTCTGCTTCAGCAACACTAAAGAGCCCTTCCCAAAAAGATAAAATTGATATTAGATTATTTAATCAAGGATCAACATGGAATAGCAGCTTTGTTATCCCTTCTACTTTTGAAAATGGATTATGGTATGTTGAAGAAATAACTCTAATAGACGAAGAATTAAGAACAAAAAAATATGATAAGGACGAAATTAATGCAACCTTTCTTTTTGGAAAAGAAAATAATTTAGAAACATTAAATACTAGTGTTTTGCTTGAGCAAAAAAAACAAGAATGTATACAAAACAATGGCTATTGGGATGAAACTGCAAATAGTTGTCTTTGTTCTTTAAATTATCAACTTCAAGAATCAGGAATTTGTCTATACGTTCCCCCCTGTTCTTTTGAATATTCTCCATGGTCGCAATGTCAGACAGATGGAACTCAGACAAGAACAGTAATATCATCTTCTAATTGTTCTTCTACTGATTCTCCAGTTTTATCACAGGAATGTTCTTATGTAGAAAGATCTTGTTCTTTTGAATATTCTCCATGGTCGCAATGTCAGACAGATGGAACTCAGACAAGAACAGTAATATCATCTTCTAATTGTTCTTCTACTGATTCTCCAGTTTTATCACAGGAATGTTCTTATGTAGAAAGATCTTGTTCTTTTGAATATTCTCCATGGTCGCAATGTCAGACAGATGGAACTCAGACAAGAACAGTAATATCATCTTGTCCTGATGAGGAACCTATATTAAGTCAAAGATGCACATATGTTCCTTCGCCCGAAGAACTTTTTAGAAAAAAAACAAGAGAATTAAACAGTATTCAAAAAATAATAGAATATCTAAACATTGATTTTAATATCATATCAAACGACAACGAATCTTCTTTTTCTCTCCAAGAAATTTTTAATAAAAAAGAGGGTAATGAAAATGATCTTTTATCTTTTGCCTTGCATGCCCTTACAGAAAACAATTTCAGTTCTTCTATTATTGCTTACGAATATCAAATTAATAATCAAAATAAAATTAAGTATCTAATTTCTACTAATGATAACAATTTACCTCAGTATATTTATTTTGATGGTAGTAATCTTATAGTTGATAATTATGATTGGTCAATAATTAATCTTTTGAAAAAAGAAGAAGAAAGAGCGGGGGTAAATATATTAAGATATAGTAATGTTTTATCTTTGCCAATAAAAGACAACAACCAACAGTGGACTAATTTTGTAAAAAATGAAGAAAATGAAGACGCAGAAACAAATGTTTGTATTTTTGAATATTCTCCATGGTCGCAATGTCAGACAGATGGAACTAGAACTAGGAGAGTTCTTTCTTTTTCACCAAATAATTGCGAAGGAGGCAAGGCAGAACTAAAAGAAGAATGTGTTTATGTTAAGCCAATTATACCCTGTCTTTTTGAATATTCTCCATGGTCGCAATGTCAACCAAATGGCACACAAGTCAGAAAATTAAATTCTAAAATGCCTGCAAATTGCAATGATGGCGAAGCGGTTTTGGCTAGAAGTTGTAAATATATTGAACCAGTTGTTAAAGAAGAAATAATTGCTCCCACTCCAATAACTATTTCTGAAATGGTTACTCAAGAAACAGAAACAAAAGAAAAAGACATCTCAGAAGAATGTTTGATTTCTGGAATAAACAATGAAGAAGATTGTAATCTTTATTCTTATCAATTAAAAATTGTTCCTGAGTGTCTGTCTCTTAACATTAATACACAAGAAGAATGTAGAAATTATTTTTTGAGTAATTATGAAAAGCCACTGAAGTGCTCTTCTTTGAGCGAAGAAAGTTGTACAAAATTAATTAACGATGTTATATTAGGTAATCTTAAAAATATAATCACGGAGGATAAGAAAGCCCAATTAACCGAAGTTTCTGGCAAGAAAGCAACAATTAGTAGAATAGATAATTCAACCAAAATAAATGTTTCTGTTAATGAAGCAGAGAGCAAGGAAATTGTAATAGAAAATCTTCCAATATCTATTAAAGAAAACGAAAGCGTCCAAATTAAATTAATTTCAATAGAAACAAAAGAAAACCAAAAAGGACTTTCTCCTGTTGCTATTTCTATGTCTAGCGAAGATAATGATTTACCAGATGATGTTATCACAAGAATTGGAAAGGACTTTAATGTTGAGAATCTTTCTGGGGTAGACAAGGCGATAGTGGAGGGAAAAACATTAGAGCAACCCAAATATAATTTACCATTAGTTTTGGAAGAAAAAATAACTGTTGAAAAAATAGAAACCGTTAAAAAAGAAGAAAAGGACTTTTTAGTTGTCAAAGGAAGGGCTAACCCAGGAGAAATAATCACCTTATTTATATATAGTTCAATGCCGATTGTTGTTACGGTTGAGGCAGATCAAGATGGTAATTGGATATACAGTTTAGATAAATCAATGGTTGATGGAACTCATGAGGTCTATGCGGTTCTTCATAATGACGAGGGAAAGATTATTGAAGCAAGTAACCCCAAAACATTTTTTATTGCTGAAGCACAAGCAATTTCAATAGATGATATGTTTTTGTCAGACAACATTATTAATGATTCAGAAAACATAATGAATCTTTATCTTCTTGGGGGAATTTCTATTATTGTTATTTTAATTTCTCTTTTTTTAATCATAAAAGGAAGGGCTGAAGAATTATGAATAGTAAGTGGAGCTTTCTTAAAAATAATAAACAAGTAATTTATTCTATTTCTTTAATAGTAATTATTCCTGGGGTTTTAATTTTCAATACTTGGCTTTTTTCTAATTATTATCAAGAAATTGCAAATAT
>JBAZIG010000010.1:0-19149 GCA_041651955.1 Minisyncoccota bacterium
ATCTATAACAATACGACTGCAACCTATAAGTTTTATTGGTTTGCTTCGATACTGGACATTCTTGTAAAAGAGGGCAAAAACAGGATGACATTTTGGGAGATCATTGTGGGGATGATCGCCGTGGCCTGGTACCCTATACATTACTTCAGACTCTCGTTCGGAAAGTCGGATTCGCTATACAGACAGATCATCGGATTGCAGCAAATTCTTGATATACCTATAGATGCTTCCAAGAGTCACATCAAGCGGTCAATCAATGACAATTGTGAGAACCGGCTAGTAAGAGAACTACTCAGAATCTTTACGCTTCACGTACCTTACAGATTCCTGTCTCCGTGGATCAGGTATACCAATGATCCGGCTGTTGAGTCAGAGTCCCGGCGTTTTGCGAACAATTGTCTTTATGCCATAAATGGTGAACGTATTGAGATCAATCCTTCCTGGGTAGGTTATTTAACGGAAAATTACGTGATCCTGAAGGAATTTACGTTCTGGAACCTGACACTTTTTCTTCAAAAACGCAATCCCAATGTTCCCGACCTGTCCTCCAAACTGGTAAAGCCTGTCCAAAGAGACTCACTGCTTAAACAGCATCGTTTCTGGGACACCTTTATTGATATCAACGGGTCCCTGAAATGTATATACACCGGAACGGATCTGCATATTAAAATGTATGATCTGGATCACTTTATTCCCTGGAGTTTTGTTTCTCACAATCTACTATGGAACCTCCTTCCTGCCGATCCGCGGATCAATTCATCCAAGAGCAATGACCTTCCTTCGTTACATGTGTACCTAAGACCGTTTGCAGACATACACAAAATGGCATTGAAACAGATCTATTATCGTGATCCAAACAATAAATTGCTTGAAGATTACTTGTTCCTCTATGGATCTTTGTCTGAATTGGGACAGCTTTCACAGGAAGATTTCTACGAAGTATATAAGAAAACCTTTTCGCCATTGGTCCAGATAGCAGAGAACATGGGTTTTAAATATTGGAGAAATACATTATGAATAACCATAAGAACATAATGGATGAGGATTGCCCTTTTTGCAAGATAGGGGAGCATGTGGAAGTTTTATTCAAAACCGATACTGCCATGGCGATACTTGATAGTTTCCCCATAAGCCCGGGACATGCTTTAGTCATTCCCAAAAGACATGTCGCTGATTATTTTGAGCTTACTGCTGAAGAGCAGAATGAACTATGGCAACTGGTAAACAGATGCAAGGTGATCCTGCAGGACCGATTTCATCCGGATGGCTTCAATATCGGGATTAATGTCGGAGAAATGGCCGGACAAAGTATTTTTCATGTGCACATTCACCTGATCCCCCGTTATGAAGGAGATGTGAAGAATCCCAAAGGCGGGGTACGCCATATCATACCGGGAAAAGGGTATTACTAGAATTGAATTAGTTTGCTGTGTTCTTAAGAGATGCCTCCGGAACAAATAGCAGCGGGGAATAGGGGTGATGCCGAGATTTCACTTATGCTATCTGTTGTGTAAGTCATTTTTTTTGTCCATTACGTCACGTTTTGACGTAATGCCTGTTTATTTTCGCCCATACTTGGTATAATATACCCAGTTAGAAAATACCGTTAAAACACCTGTTATGATAGCAGTAATATTGATTATTGGCCTTTTGCTGGATGGGGTAGGGATGTTATTCGAGAAGAATAAATAAAGTATGCCTAAACCATGCGTTTTTTATTCAAGAAAGATTTGAATTTTCTTGAATAAGTGCTACTTTTACATGTGTCTGTTCCATAAATAGTTACGTTGTTCTTTTTTCCGTACAAAACGTCATTTTTTCAGACAACAGTTTTAAACTATGAACATATTATACAATGTTGGATATGGACGGATTGCTTAATCAAATAGATCGGGTTTTCGACGAGCATAAGTTACTTGGTAACTATGATTTTTCCGAAGATGACTACTCTTATATGCTCGAGTATGTTGGTAATAAATGTCGTGAATTCGGTAGTTATTGTTATGGCTTTGATACAAAACATTATAAACTTGTATTCATTACCCTTGTTGAAATATCTAAAAGGTGGAAAGAAACAGAGAACGTTGAAGACAGTGAAGATAATAGTCGTTTTTGGGACTATATTTCTAAAGTTCTGGTAGGTAATAATAAAATTGATAATAGATTATATTCTGCTTTTACAACCTTAATAACAATATTGGGAAGAAAAAAAACTATACCAGTTGTAAAAACTGGCAAAAGGTTCTATGCAACTTTAATGATGCACTCTTTTGCTCCTAAAAAAAGCATCTTTTCTTTTTTTGATCTCTGTTACATTATTTATAAGAAAGATCTCGATTATGGTTTTACTAGCGATGATGAATGGTTATGTGTGAGAGTTGCTGACGAGATGAGAACTGTATTAAGTGGAGGATACCGTGAAGACAAGAAGGTTTCAATAGGATCAAATGCATATTCAATAAAAATCGGATTACGCTCTTTGTCATTAAATGAAGATTTGAACGCATTTATTATCAAGTTTATTAAAGACACTTTTTATCTAATTAATACTTTATTTAATAAAGGTCAGGTCAATGGACATACAAGGTTAGAACTTTACATAACTGAATGGTGGAAAAATAAAACTGACTCAGATAAAGTATTCTATAATGTCTCCGGTAATAAAAGAGTTTCAACTGTATCCAAGGATAACATTGTTGTGAAATATATTAGAGAAGAGAATTCTGTTTTTCTATGTATTCCCCCGATCAGAGTTGATGACGACAATAATTCCATGTGGCTTACAGTAAGCTGTAATGGAGAAAAAGTTCATTCAGAAGAGATGAGAACAAAACGGGGGGAATTAGTTGTTGCCACAAAACAAATTGAGTTGGAACTGAATGATTTGTTGAAGGATTATTGCACTATTAATGTTAAGGTTGAAATAAAAGAAAATCAAACTGTAATATTTGATTCAGAAAAATGCACAACAACTTCTTTATGTCGAGAATTCATATTATTTGAAGGGCAAAAAGAGATTGTATGTCATATAAATAAACCAGCTAATTATTTCATTTTTTCAAAAGATATTGATTCATTAATATGTTTACCTGATGAAATTACAACATATGCTAATAATCTATATAACATATACCCTAAGGCCGGTGAATGCATAACAGGTAAAACACAACAATATTTATTTGAGGATAAAACAAAAACAATCCATTTAGGGAAAAAAGTATGTTTACTAGGTGGAGTGTTGGATGTAGGGTGGATCACGAATGATATTTCTTGTGCTGTTTATAATAAAAGTGTTAAAATGATGGTCCCTGAAACCTATAATTTTAAAGCCTTAGAACTAAGAATAAATCACAAGAAATTTAAATTAAGAAAATTAAAATATGAACTGTTTGAAAATAATTGTTTTCAATATGGACTAAAAAAAATGCGACTAATAAACGACACTTTCCCAACTAATGTTTCACTTTATTCTTATGAAAAAGAAGAAAAGTTGTTGTCAGCAACAATCATTGTTTTACCTAGTCTTGAAATTAAATTCAATAGAAAATTCTATTATGGGAAGACTGTGCGTAAAGTGCTGATTTCTAACGAAAATTATGTTTCAGAAATGACCTGGAGTAATAATGATGGTGAAATAGTTTGTCCATTATCGAAGGGTACGCTAATTATTGGAATACCATATTTAAGGTGGAGAATTAACAACATGGAATGGCATAACGAGCCTATAAGCAAAATATTTTGGTATAAAGATTTTCTAGATAACGGTGATTTATTTGAACTTGACAATCCAATTGAAGATGAGGAAATAAAAATATTTGTAGAGGTAGATGGTAATAGCAAAGAGATAACCAAAAATTTTAGTGGTAAGTACGAAATTGGCAGAATAATTTATGCCAATGATAATAAGCAAAAAATAAATGTATATTCTATTTACAATAATGAAAAAATTGAATTTTTTAATCTTTCCACAAAAGAGCATTTTATAGATAATCCGCTTTTGTACAAAGAAGGAAAAGTCATATGGGATGTTGAAAATACTTTTATCGGAGACAAGATGAATGATTTCGTTCTTTTGGCAATATTAAAAGGGAAGAACGAAAGAATCATAAACAAGAAGCTAAGCACAAAAAATACTTTTTTTGATGATATCGATGAAGGTCTTTATGAAGTAACTGTGAAAATTAAAGACAAGAATATTTTTTCTAAAGATGAACGATTCAACATTCTATTTGAAGATCGAATTGTTATTGGAAAACCGGAAAAATTTAGATTCACCAATAAAATATTGAAATTAACATATGCATATTGTTACAACGGGTTAAGAATACCATTAAAGCCTAGTTACTATGTTGATGATTTGCAATATGTAGAAGAGGATGAAAATATTTATTATCGAGGGAAATTATATGAAATTCAACAAGATCTAACAGTAAAGGAAATAAATGAAATGCAAAATGAAAAGGGTTTATGTGATATAACTAATCCTATTAGGATAGAATTACGTGACAAAAGTACGCTTTGGCTAGTTGCTTGTTGGGAAGGAGGTAATGATTATTTAGGTACATTGTTTTGTGATTTGAAAAGCAAAAGCATATGTAATATTGCACAAGAGGATATGCTATTCAGTGAGATAAATATTTTTGGTTTTAAGGAAGAAGATTATGTTTAATCCGGCAACAGCAGCTGACGAAATTAAGAAAGCATACATTGGCTATATCAATACTACTTTCCATTTTCGTAATCAAAATCTGCAAAAAAAATTACTCGAAGAGCTACATAAAACTGTTTCAAACGGACCATTCATTGAGATTAAAGATTCATTTAAAACTGGAAAATCGATTGAGGAATTGATTGATAAAGGAACACTATCACCACTTTTCAAAGATTTGGAAAGTAACAAAAAATACCCGCCAAAACTTCCGGTTTCGCGTCCACTGTATTTACACCAAGAAAGGGCAATTGAGAAAATTGTTTCAGGTAAAAATGTTGTCGTATCAACAGGTACCGGTAGTGGTAAAACAAATTGCTTTTTGGTACCAGTTATTAACGAACTGCTTCGAGAAAAGGAAAATGGGCAACTTAACGATGGAGTCAGAGCAATTTTCATTTACCCTATGAATGCTTTGGCGAATGACCAAATTAAAGGATTACGTGAAATTCTAATGGCTTACCCTGATATACGTTTTGGAGTGTATAATGGTGGTACAGAAAATAGAGAAACGGATGCGATTAAGCTTTATGAAGCAATGTATGCCAATGAAAAATACCCGGAATTAAGAAAGAGATTACCTAATGAGGAAGTTTCACGTGAAATGATGAAAGAGCGCCCGCCTCATATTTTGTTTACAAACTATGCAATGTTGGAACACATGCTTTTTCGACCCGGTGATGATTCAATTTTCAGTAATTCCAATTTTAAGTTTGTAGTATTGGATGAAGCACACGTCTATGCCGGTGCGACCGGTATAGAAACTGCATTTTTGATGGGAAGGTTAAAAGGTAGGATAAAAGGAGAAAGAAAACCTCAATTCATTTTAACCTCTGCTACTTTAGGTAATGATAACTCGGCAAATCTTCAAGTAGTGGAATTTGCTGAGCGATTAACTGGTTGTAAGTATAATGTCGATGATATTATTAGAGCATATCGTGATGAGCCACAAAAGTTGTCTCATATTTATCAATACCCGATTCAACTATTTACTGATTTAGCAAATGAGGAAAATTTCTTTAATGATATTTTAAATAAGTACAACCTTGATTTTATATACTCTCAAGAAAGAAAGGCGGAAATATTATATGATATTATTTCTTCTTCTAGTTTCTATGAGAAAATGAGAATCAAGGGCAGTTTGTTAAAACTAGATGATTTTGCCGGATTGCTTGAAATAACAAGTCAGGAAGCAGTAAGATTTATTGCCTTGTGTGCGAAAGCAAGAAAAAATGGTAAACCTTTAATAGACATTCGTTATCATTATTTTCTCAAAGCATTAGATGGGTGTTATTTAGCACTTGACTATGAAAACAGTCTGTCGTTAATAAGGAAAAATATTTATCCTATTACATTTGAGCAAACAGCAAAAATGTTTGAGATTGCTATTTGTGAAGATTGTGGAGAGATTGCTATTGTGGGAAAGGTTATTGATAATAAACTGGAAAGAGCAAGCAATGTGGATGAACGGAGTTTTTATCAAGTTCAATTCAACCATGATTTATATGAAGATGACGAACATAAAGATGACTTTAAAACAAATTATAAGCAGACAAAAGAAGATACTGTATTTTATTTATGTAAAACCTGCGGAGCAATAGTGGCAGATGATGAAGCTCATAATACCTGGTGTACTTGTGGAAACACACAAAAAGTAAAAATTTCGAGATTACCCAAAGAAGACTGTTTAAATTGTGGTGGAACTTTGAGACGTTTTAACTTGGGGTATGATGCAGCCACAGGAGTTGTTGCTTCTTCTCTTTATGAACAAATTCCGGAATATAAATTTGAAATTGAAGAAAACGCTGAAAAACAATCAATAAATAATCCATTTTTACAAAAGGTAGAAAAGAAAAAAAATAAGTCCAGAACAGGAAGTCAATTTTTGATTTTCTCTGACAGTCGTCAGGGTGCTGCAAAATTTGCTTGTTTTTTAAGTGATTCATACAAAGAGTTTTTACGCCGTCGCGGAATTTGGAATGTAGTAACACAAGAAGAAAATAATTATAAGAATGGTATTGGAATAAGCGATTTTGTTAGTGTACTTGACAATTATTATTCAGGTTTAAATTTGTTTCGCAAAAGCAATTCAGACGACATAGAATCTTCATTAACTGAAAATAAACGTAATGCTTGGGTTGCAATCCTTAATGAACTGTATAATTGTAATAGAACTACATCACTTGTCTCATTAGGAAAAATATCTTTTGAGTATCTTGGAAATAATGATGATATTATTCAAGTTGTTGTCAATAATTATAATCTTTCAAAACAAGACGCCAAAAATTTCTTAAACTTTCTGGCATTTGAGATTGTTCGTTCTGCTGCAATTACTACTGATAAAATAACAGATATCAATCCTAGTGATAGGGATTATTTGTTTTTCACACCTAATCAAAAATTCATAACTAGAATCAAAGATGAAACCGTATTTAATTCTCAATCTTTCATGCCGACTCCCAAAATATTGAAAAGCGGAGAAAGAAAATACTACCGATCAAAAAAATTAACACTCACAAAAAAAAGTCTTAATTTGGATGATGAGAAAGCAATAGAATTTCTTGAACACTATTGGGGTTATTTAGTTTCTGATGATAACAAATACAGACTACAAACAAATGATGGGAAAGGATATTTTGTGCCCGCAAATTATTTTAAAGTTAATTTAGGAAAAAATGCAATTTTGTGGGAATGTCAAAAGTGCGGTAATGTTACACAATTTAATATTGGGAACAGTTGTATTCAAAATGGTTGCGAAGGTAATCTGGTGAGATTAAACTCCGAAAAATTTTGTAGTGATAATTATTATGCTTTGTTATATGCAAACGAAAAAGTATCGCCTTTATTTGTTAAGGAACATACTGCTCAACTTGCTAAAAAGGATGCATTAGATTATCAACAACAATTTATCCGAAAAGAGATTAATGCTCTTTCTTGTTCCACTACGTTTGAAATGGGGGTTGATGTAGGAGATTTGGAAACCGTTTTTTTACGCAATATTCCTCCACTTGCTTCAAATTATGCTCAAAGAGTAGGTCGTGCAGGTAGAAGTATAGATGCTGCTGCATTTGCATTGACATTTGCAAGGTTAAGTTCTCACGACTTTACTTTCTTCGATAGTCCAAAAGAAATGATAAATGGAATGATAAACCCTCCAAACTTCAATTTGGATAATGAAAAAATTTTAAAACGTCACATTTATGCTGTGGCTTTAAGTTTATACTTGAAAAAAAATTCTTATTTGTATTCATCCAATAATGCAAGAGTATTTATCAACGAAAAGGGGTATCTAGGTTTTATTGAGTGGCTTCAATCAGAACCAATCGAATTAACCGATTTATTGAAAGACTCAATTTCAATCAACAATAAACAACTCAAAGATAAATACATCAATAGTTTCGATTGGTTGGAAGATTTTATTGGAGAGAAAGGAATATTTTCAAAAATTCTATTTGAATTTGAACAAAATGTTGATTATTTAAATAGGGAATATGAAAAGGCAATGAGAGCAAGAGATGAAATAACTGCTTCAGTCTTTAAAAGAAAATTAGACCGGTATCAAAAGAACGATTTAATTGATTTTCTTGTTAGAGGAAACATTCTTCCAAAATATGGCTTTCCAATTGATTCAGTAGAATTGACACAGAATATAGCAGCACATAGTTTCAAATCATTAAATCTTAGCCGTGATTTATCACTTGCTATTGCCGAATATGCTCCGTCATCAGAAGTGGTTGCTGATGGTGGTTTATATAAAAGCCGTTACATAAGGAAACCGGTTGTAAATAAAAGCGAGATGAGTGATTTTGAGACTGCATATCTTTCGAAATGTCCCGGTTGTGGGAACATTAATTATTCAAGAATGCCTATTGGTACAGATGGGATACCTTGTGCTATTTGTGGTAAAGAGTTGAAAAAGAGAGATTTTTATAAAAGTATTGAACCAAGAGCAGGCTTTATAGCTGAAGAGGAAGTAAGAGGTGTCCCGCTTACTTCACAAGAACGTAAATACAAAACTGAAGCCATCTATATCGGTGACCAGTCAGCTTACCCAATCAGTAAATTTATATATGAATTTGAAAATGTTAAAATAGAAGTTGAATCAACTGCAAATGATTCCCTGGTTGTTAAATCTACTGACTTCTTCTATGTGTGTCCAAAATGCGGATATTCTATTGCAAGTGACGAAGCAAGTAAATTGTCAGAATATGAAGATTATAACTTGGGCGTAACTCGTATTGAAAAAAATATTGAAAAAAATGCAGCCGGACATAAAAATCCTTTCGGAAAGGGAAAATGTGTAAATACTTCACTCACAAGATATAGTTTGCATCATGAATTTAAGACAGATGTGGCAAAAATATCTTTTGGTTGCGACACTTCAGACTATCCTACAATGTTGTCGGTTATGTATAGTCTTCTTAATTCTTTTGCGCATGAGCTTAATATTGAAAAAAGAGATATTAAGGCTTGTTTAACTTATAAGATAACTTACGGAAGGATGGAACATAAGATTATTATATACGATGGTGTTCCTGGTGGTGCAGGCCATTCAAGACGTCTTGTCACAGAAGAGGGAGAAGTATTTAAATCATTTGTTAAAAGAGCAATTAATCTGTTAGAGTCCTGTGAGTGTTCTCCTTCATGTTACCGTTGCTTACGCAATTACGAGAATCAAAAAAATCATGAAATTCTTGACAGAGAAAAAGCGCTTTACTTTTTGAAGCAATTGTAAGAGAGATTGTTCAATAAAATAAAGGTCACTATCCACAATATTGTATAAACTTCTGATACTCGAATATTTTTTGCTATACTCTCATTGTTTGCTATAGACTTGTACAAAAGAAGAATGAAAATTGAAACAATTTCAGAGATCTTAATAAACAAATCCAACCAACATGCTGAACTATTACTACTCCTCAACAATAGACGAATTTCTGAATAAAAGCACTGAAGAAATTATTGGGACTTTCACCATAGCTAATCAGTTTGACTCAACACTACAACAAAACTGGGCATGGGAAGAGGAGATCCAAATATTAAAACGGTCTCTTGAAGGATTGAAAGGACATATCTTTTTTGAGTTTTCTATCCCAAGAATGGGCAAAAGAGTAGATACTTTACTTATAATAAATAACGTAGTTTTTGTGATAGAATTTAAAGTTGGAGAAACTCATTATCACAATTATAACATTGAGCAGGTATGGGATTACGCCCTTGATTTAAAGAACTTTCATAAGCCGAGCCACCATGCATTAGTGGTTCCAGTGTTAGTAGCTACAGAAGCAAAGCATGAATATGAAATCATTAGCACCAGTCATCACAATGATAATCTTACATACCCAATTAAAACTAACAAACACGGCTTAAGAAATACATTAATCGAAGCCATTAGTTTCTTTCAAGAAAGTAGAGGAAAATTGCTTGGCGATGATTATGCCAAAGGCGCATATTATCCGACCCCTACAATCATTGAGGCCGCAATATCGTTATATAATAACCACACAGTTAAAGAAATAACTAGAGGTGATGCGGGAGCAAAAAACCTTACTAAAACCACTGCTGCTATTTCACTAATAATTGAGCAGTCTAAACTTTTCAAAAGGAAATCCATTTGTTTTGTAACAGGAGTACCAGGAGCAGGTAAAACATTAGTTGGGTTAAATATTGCGACAATGCATATGGATAAAGAGGACGGCCATTCGAGTGTCTACCTTTCTGGCAATGGACCATTAGTTGCGATACTGCAAGAAGCATTGTCAAGAGATAAAATTGCTAGAGAAAAAAGATTAGGTAAAAAGATTACCAAGATAGAGGCTAAACAAGCTGTCAAAACATTTATTCAAAACATCCACCACTATCGAGACGCATATGTTGTAAATCCAGAGGCACCTTACGATCATGTAGCAATATTTGACGAAGCGCAAAGAGCTTGGAATAAAGAACAAACCGTCAAGTTCATGAAAAACAAAAAAGGTAAAGCTGATTTTAAATACTCCGAGCCCGAGTTCTTGATTTCATGTCTTGACAGACATTCCGAATGGGCTGTCGTAGTTTGTTTAGTTGGTGGTGGACAAGAGATTAACACAGGAGAAGCCGGGATTTCTGAATGGATAAATGCAATAAAAAACATGTATCAAGATTGGAATGTTTACATATCTCCTAATTTAACAGATTCTGAATATAATGCTTGCGAGACTATTAACTCTATAGAAACAACTGGTAATGTTCATTTTAATGAAGATTTACATCTTGCAGTATCTATGAGGTCATTCCGATCTGAAAGGCTTTCTCAATTTGTGAAATACCTATTGGATATTAATATCGAAGAAGCTCAAAAGCTCTATCTTGAGATAAAAGAGCATTACCCAATTGTAATTACAAGAGACATAAATACGGCAAAAGCCTGGCTTAAAAAAATGGCAAGAGGGAGTGAAAGATACGGAATAGTGGTCTCTTCTCAAGCAGAACGATTAAAACCTTTAGCTATTGATGTAAAGTCACCAGTAGATCCAGTCCACTGGTTTTTAGACGGAAAAGATGACGTTAGATCGGCCTATTTTTTGGAGGCAGTTGCTACTGAATTTGATGTTCAAGGCCTTGAACTGGATTGGGCTTGTATTACGTGGGACGGAGATTTACGATTCTCAAACAACGGTTGGCAATCATACTCATTTAAAGGCAATAAATGGCAACACATAATTAAAGAAGAACGCAAACATTATCAACTAAACGCCTACCGTGTTCTGCTAACTAGAGCCCGCCAAGGAATGGTGATTGTAGTCCCTGAAGGCAACAGTGAAGACTTTACTCGCCAACCTGAATTTTATGACACAACTTTTGAGTACTTGAAGGAAATTGGGATAGAATTAGTTTAAATCTAGGCACTTTACAAATTATAAATTTGAACGACTAAACTATAAATCTTAGAAGGCGGACACAGCAAATGAAACACTACTTTTTAAATCTTAATGCCACAAAAAGTCCAAGACAATAATATTATAAACACTCTGCTTCATAGAACAAATTTACTATTATGAAAAATTTAATTGAAAATATCATTAAAAGTATTGAAGACAATAACAATAAGATTCCGTATGTAAATCCGACTGTTGTATATAATGAAGGTTGGATGATAAGAGCTTTGGTCTATCAATCTATTGAAGAAAAGATCAATCTTGATGGAATAAATTTTGGAGAAATAGAAAATTGGACTTCAGAGGGACTAATTTCAAGTCCCTTTACTAATACAAAAGACAAGAGAGAAACTCACACACATCCAGATATTGCTTTTGGGGATTTTAAAATTGATTATAGCACTAGTGGAGAGATTGTTGTAAATGAAGATAGTAAATTTTTTGGGATAATTGAAGCAAAAATGGGTAGTAATTTAAGCAAAGGGACAAAGAATGCTCCGAATTATAATCAGGCTAGCAGAAGTTTGGCTTGTGCATGTCATCAAACACATGAAAAAGATAATTGCGAAATATGTTTTATTGTTGCTGCCCCTGACGCAACTTTAAAAAAATATAGTATTAAGTATCAAACAGATCAAACATACATGATTAATCAAATTAGAGCAAGGTTTAATGAATATCCGAAACAGTTTAAAGATCAACAAAATATGGAATCAATACTGAAGAAAGCTGAGTCATGTAAAATTATGATTTTAAGTTTTGAGGATTGGGTTAATATACTAAATCATAAAGAACACATACACGAATTTTACAAAAAAGCGAAGAAATGGAATAGAATCAAAGATTAATGGATAGTGTCATAATAATACTAAGAAGACTCCGTTTTTCTTTTTTGCTGACAGATGTTTGCCAGGACATTTTTTACTCTTTAAGATTTGATTATTCTTGAATAAGTGTTAATTTTACATATCTCTGTTCCAGAAACAGTTAGACTGTCCTAATGTATTTACAAAACGTCATTTTTTTCGAACAGCCAAATCTTCGCTATATACATATTTCATTACGCTTTTCTTTAGGCATTAATAAATATAGATGGATATTTTAGATGGTTTAAATGACAGACAACAAGAAGCCGTAACCACGACAGAAGGAAGAGTTCGTGTAGTTGCCGGAGCAGGATCGGGTAAAACACGTGCCTTAGCACATAGATATGCTTATTTAGTCAATAATCTCGGCATTGATCCATCCAATATTCTTTGTGTCACCTTTACCAATAAGGCTGCTAAAGAAATGGCTCAGAGAATCTCGAAGCTTGTCGATAGAGGACACTATAATGATTACGTATGCACTATTCATGGATTTTGCGTAAAGGTCTTAAGAAAAGAAATTTATCGTATAGGATTTCCTAGAATATTCTTGATTATTGATAAAGATGATTCCAAACAGTTAGCTCGTGAAGTAATGCAGGAGTTGGGAATAGAAAAAAAAGATACAACTATTAATGCTTTTCTAAATAATGTAGAGTTCAATAAGGGTTTGTTAAAAAATGAATATGTTAAAAAATACATGCTTTCAGGCTATAAACCAAGCGAAAAAGACAAGGAATTCCCTTTTATTGTGTTTTTGCAGAAGCAATTGAAACTATTTGCTTTGGATTTTCAAGATCTCATTTATTTTACTTGGTATATTTTAGACACATTTGATGAAGCAAGAGAATACTGGCAAAATGAATTGAATTACATTATGGTTGATGAGGCACAAGATTGCACAAACAGTGAATGGTACATAGTTGAGTTATTATGTAAGAAATACAATAATTTATTTATTGTTGGTGATCCTGATCAGTTGATTTATGAGTGGAGAGGTGTAGCACTTGGCTCATTTATGAACTTTAGGCATGATCATGAGGTTATTATGGAAGAGAATTATCGTTCTACTCCTAACATTTTAGATGTTGCCAATTCAGTAATAGTTTATAATAAGAATCGTATAGAAAAAACCCTTTTTACCAGGCACAACCCAGGAAAGCAAGTCATTCATTTTCATGGCAACACTCAAATAGAGGAGGCACAATGGATAGTAAAGCAGATAAAGGACATTGAACATAAACTTGGAGCCAAAAATGGTGATTTCGCAATATTATACAGGGCTTCATACCTTTCAAGGTTTATTGAAGAAGCTTTAATGAGGGATGGCCTCAAATATACAATTTGGGGAGGGATAAGATTCTTCGAAAGAAAAGAAATCAAAGATTCACTCTCATATATAAGACTTATTGCCCTAGGTGATGATTTGTCATTTAAAAGGATTGTAAATGTCCCTTCACGCAAGATTGGAAAAGTATTCCTCTCAAGACTAAGTGCCATTGCAGAAATGGAGAAAGTGTCACTTTATGATGCATTAAAGAATCATAAAAATGACGATGTTTTTCGCAAAGAGTCAGTGGAAAAATTCATCAAATTGATAGAAGAAAGTAGAGAGTTTTCTGCAATATCCAGCATCTCTGAGTTACTGGAATATGTATTGACAGGAAGTGGTCTTAAAAAAGAACTCCGGGATGACGGCGAAGAAGAACGTCTTGAGAATATTGCCGAACTGATAGATTCAATAAGGTATTATGAAGAGGTCAACAAAGAAGAAGATATTACTCTTGAGACTTACCTGCAAGACATCGCCTTATACACCAATGCTGATTATAAGAAAGATGCCGATACAATTAAACTTATGACTATACATCAAGCAAAAGGACTGGAATTCCCATTTGTTTTTGTAATCGGATTAAGTGAAGGTATTTTGCCTAACTATAGAACTATTAGAGAGCGCAAGAAAGAAGGTGAAGAGGAAGAAAGACGATTGATGTATGTTGCAATGACCCGTGCTGAGAAGGCTTTATTTTTGACTGAATCTGAAGGTTTTAATGTGTCAACCAGGACAGATAAGTATCCATCACGCTTTATTAGAGAAATAAAAAAACAATTCTTTGTTACAGAAGGTTCTATGGATGAATCTCTATGGAAAGGAACGGATCAACTAATCATGTCATTGGAAGCTCGTGAAAATATCACTGAAAGTGTTTTTGAAGAAGGTGATATAGTTACCCATGCTATTTTCGGACAAGGTACAGTCATAGAAGTCAATGCTGAACGTAAGTCCTGCAAAGTATCATTTGAGAATTTTGAAAGAAATATATTGTTCTTACATCTCACAAAGCAAACAGAAGAAACAAGGTGAAATATTCATTTACGTAAAATCCCTGTAAAGTGTCTTTTAAAATAATAGAAATTGAAAGTAGGGATCTCGTAATTGATATTCTTGAATATTATCTAAAGTATTATTCGTTTTAAACGACTCAATAAAAATCTGTTTACATATAGTAAATGAAATCTGAAAATCAGAGTTACGTTGATATACGCCTTTTGTAGGTTTTTTTATCAAGCTTGCCTCTATAAACATTGGGATTACACTGTCAATCGCATTGTCAGTAGCACGATTCCCACCATAAACACTTGCCAGGGATTTCTTGATGGTTTCCCTACTTACTATATCCTGTACAGAAAGGTATTTACCTAAGAATCGAAGTGTATCAAAGGAAAAAGAAAATGAACTGTTAAGTAGTGCAATCAAGATCATATTCCTGTCATTTTTTTTCTTAATTGCCAGCTTGATTTGTTCTTTGTTTTCTTCAATGAATTTATTCAGTGGGTTTCTTAGAATAATCTTGTTAACAATTCGCAACGATTTCTTTAATCTATTCTCTCCTCTAAATTCGAGTTTTAGCTGCTCCAATATATAGTCGTCGCTGTAAGTGCCGTTTAAATAGCTCACTAACGCTACATATAATGTCTCCAATGGGATACGCTGATTTATGTCTATTAATTTATGATTCATTTTTTATTTCAACAAATGGGACTAATACTTCAAGCAGATGTGCTCCGCCATGCGTCACAAGTAATTCATTGCTTGAAAAGCTAAGGTCGTTTTTAAAATATAGGGCTTGCTCTTCCTTGACAACAGAATTTTCTAAATCCGGATTATTCTCCATGAATTCATCAAACAACCATTTTTCCGAATATTCGATATGTCTTTGGCTTCTGCTCCCAGATTTATTGGCTCCTAATTTTTCGCGGCCTTGCAGACCTCTCCAACCTTTAGCCTGAATGTTTCCGTGATCTGATGTTAGAAAAACAGTAAATCCCTTCGATAGCAAATCCTCAATGACTTGAGCTATTTTACTCCGATCCATCCAGTTTTTGGTTAGCATCAGCAAATCGGCATAGTCTGAGGAACCATGCATTTTATCATCAAGATCTTTGAAGACAATGGCTAATTTTGTTACTGCATCAATGTTTGAAAGATCAATTTTCTCGTGTTGATAGGCCACTTCAAATGCATGACATCCCTTCTCTTTCCAATACATTTTCCATAGCTTTTCTTCACTCGTAGGACCTTGTCTGTAATCAGATAGCGGGATATCACCACGAAAGATGGCTTGGCGTGATAGCTGCGTTATGGAAGGCAACCAAGAATATATTATCTCCTCATGTTTGGTCCCTGGTAAGCGGGTTTTTAATAACTCATATTGCCATAAAGCCATACCATCAACCACGATCAGCGCAATCTTCTTTTCCCGAAAGTTAAAGTGGAGATAATCCAGAATTTTCGAAACAATTCGGGGCTTTTTTACAGCACTTGCGTTTTTGGTTTGAGGATAACTCGTTTGCAAAGCGTCTTGAAAAGCTGTATTGGCCTGGTTAATTTGATCATACAATGCACCAAACTGTGGAGTGATAATGGTTTTCGAAATTCCTTCAGCAATTAACCGACTTACTACAGCCCAATTGATCTCCTCCTCATGGAGCAATACATGCAATCTGTCAATAAATTCGGCCAAATTGTATTCTGGTTCAGAAGATGTGGCTTCATCCTTTAGTTTCTCAATAAATTCCTGAGTCTCTTTTCTGTTTAGACTAACTAAAGGTTGATTTCTAAACAGTTTGTCGAGCATCGAAAGGTCTAATTCAATAAGAGATGGTATGTGATATGATTGCAAATAATTGGCGAGACTAAATTCAATCGCAACCGCTTCATTTTTTATGTCTTCGAGATAATTGGTATTGTCTTGACTTAGCAAAACAAGTAACCCATCAGGTTCTCGCATTTCAAATGTAATACGCTGCTCCATGCTGTTACCATGATTGATTTCAATACCCATTGCCCCAAAGGCATCCTGTACATCGCTTCGGTATAAAAAGCGATCGTTATTCTCCACCAAAAACACTTTTGCCGGATAACTTTTCAGACGGTCTGTGATATGTTGAATAAGTCCTTTAGCCATTGATACGAATCATTAATAGTTGTTTAATGCCCGGAATGATTTTGCTCCCCGACTCAAATTCCTTAATCCATGCTTTGTGTTCTTTTTCAAGTCTTTGCAGCTTTGCTTGCCGTATGTTGTCGATTCCGATCCTTTCAATTCTGGATTTCTGAAAACAATAGGAATTCAACCGGTTTTCTTTTTTGGCTTTCATTCGAATCATTATATCTGCTTCCAGATTCTGGAATGAAAGAAACAAGGATTGATTCATCTCTTTTTGGAACGACTCCGGTTCATTGATCCCCTGAGAGCCATCTATGCTAAATTTTCCAGATCCATTGATCAAACGATTCCAGATATCATTGGCATAGGCACTGTATTGCTTTCCATTATCGGCTAAAAAGTAGCATTGATACTGAGTTTTGCTTTCCATTGAATTGCGAGCGCTTATTTGCCACAAACTCCAATAGCCCGGGGTTTCTTCTCCGGTGCTTGATTTGATTACAGGAATGCTATTTGACAGATCAAATTCGCCCAGATCATTTAAAAGTTTCCTGATCCAGTCGTGCTGCAGCGTAATATGCTCAACGCCAGGATTACCTAATGAAACCTCGGCATCAAAGGTTATTTTCCTGCTTTCGCCCTGTACTTTAATGTCAGCATATCCCAATAGATTTTTTGTCAAGGTACCATGATGCACCATGATATACTGTTGTACCAAAGTTTCCAGCCAAAAAGGAAGCGGGCTGTGTTTTACCTCTGCAGCTTTTTTGTATTCAATTTCTGATTCTGCTACCTGTGGCAATATGCCCTCTGTGCTTTTATACTGACGCAACTTGCTCTTTATGTCATGCAACCATCGTTCCCCTGCAAATTCAAACCTTTCCGGATCTAACAAACTCTGCAGGTGTAGTTTATTGACTTTCTTCATATCAATAGTAGAATCGAGTACATCCGAAGTTTTGTCAATGCCCAACTGCTCCATGATGTTGTTGAGCTTTTCTTCAATCACCTCATATACACGCAAGTCAACACTATTGTTGGTGAGCATATTATGAGCCAGGACCGGATATTTTTGACCAATCCTATCAACCCGGCCAATGCGCTGTTCAATCATCATGGGATTCCAGGGTAAATCATAATTGAACACAATATGACAAAACTGCATGTTCAGGGATTCTCCTGCAGCATCGGTCGCAATTAGGATTTGCGCTTCGTTTTTGAAGTGTGTTAACGCTCTTTTACGCTCATCCAAATCCTGTCCACCATGAATAAAAACAACTTGGTATCCATTACTTTTAAAGTAGTCCACCAACATTTTCTGTGTGGTTCTGAACTCTGTAAAGACCAGTATTTTCAAGTCCTGATTTGGCTGAACCTGCTTTAATTCTATGATTTTCTTCAGAAGCGCATCGGCTTTGGCATCGGTTTCTGTTGCCAAACAACCTCTTGCCTGCACTATAAGGTCTGACAGCAATTCTTCTTCATTGACTAAGCCCAGTGCAATGCGCTGTACCATGTCCTCAAAATCTACTTCTTCATTCTCATCAAACTCATGATCTACTTCGTGCGCAAAATCGTCCAGAGTTGATTCTTCGCCTAATCGCAATCGCTCCAACCTGCCTTGCATGGCAGAGAGAATGGCTGCTGTGGAACTGCTCACCAAACGTTGAAACAAAATCATGATCAATCCTTTTGCAGGATTACCAGCACTTTTAGCTGTGTTAAATCCCCTTCGTACATAATCTGTCACGGCATCATACAAGGCCATTTGTTTTTGATGCTTGTTGATATCCAACATAACATCAAAGCGCCTCGTCCACCTTTCATTGAATAGCTTTTTGCCTTCATAATTCACAGCAAAACGCCTTTCGGTTCGGATGACATAAGGCTCCAGTTCTTCAATATCGGGCAACCCTTCACCAGCAAATGCATCCGGGTCCAAAAGCTGCAAAATTCTTCTGAAATGGTCTGATTTACCCCTATGGGGAGTTGCCGAAAGCAATAACACATTCGGAACGGAATTGCATAATTCCTGAGCCAAGATGTAGCGCGAAACCGTTGAGGTTGCACCACCCATTTTATGGGCTTCATCCATAATGACCAAGTCAAAATCTGCTTCCAACACTGCCTGCATGCGGTATTTGTTGTATTCATCCACCCGTTCATTTGACCAGCCTTGCCTTTTCTCCAAAGGCTTCAGCGCATCG
>JBAZIG010000011.1:0-18021 GCA_041651955.1 Minisyncoccota bacterium
TTGACCACCTGGGGTTCCAGCTCGAGTCGGTCAGCCGTCTTATGCTAATTCAGGTGACTGAGATGCATACCTAAAAATCACTGGTTTTTTCCAGTGATTTTCATTTTATAAACCTTTTAATATAGGCTCTTTATATAGATATTGACATTATTCTATACTTTAATGTATAATTAGTATAGAAAATAATACAAATTGAATTACTTTATGAACAAAACAAACACTACAACTTTATCCGGCAAAGAGCTAGAAATAGTTGAAAAGCTTATTGCCAAGCACGGCAATATAGTTAATTTAGATATGGTTTATAAAATAATGGACAATAAAAGCAAACAAGAAGTTAAAAACATTATTTCCAGGCTCTCAAAAAAGGGTTGGCTAGTCAGAATTAAACGTGGCACTTTCGTGATATCCGATATTTCTGGACGAGGCACCATCGGACTTAGCCAACTAACAATAGCTCAAATCATTGATGATAATTCATATATATCATTTGAAGCTGCTTTACAACACTATGGTTTATTCGATCAGTATTTAAGGGTAATCACTTCGATCGGCAAGAAAAAAACATATAATAAAAAATTCTCTAGTTGGACATTCAAATACGTAAAAGCAAAAGGGGAGTTATTTGATGACTACAAAGAATTTAATATGGATGGACGATTAGTCAAAATTGCTCTTAAAGAAAAAATCATTCTAGACTTTTTGACTTACCGAAGAACTACAAACAATGTCGATCTAATTGTCGAAAAACTAAAAACCTATAAAAATGATTTTGACGTAAAGTTGTTAATAGAAATAAGTAAAAAATGTTCAATAGCAACGATAAGGACTTTGGGAATTATTTTAGATTTAGCTGACATTAATTCCGACAATCTATATGAGATAATTAAAAATAATAAAAATCATAGTTTTATGACCTCTAAGAGCGACGTTTTTAATGCAAAATGGAGAATTTACATAGACAAACATTTTGATAAATAGTAACTTATTTTCATGAAAAACAACAACATACAACTAATAACAAAGGAGCAATTAACCATACTCAATAGGCAGAATTTAAAATATCCATTGACTATCGCCGAAAAGGATTATTTTTTAGCAATTGTTTCAAAGATAATTTTTGATTCAAGCATAAAAGATAAATTAATCTTCAAGGGTGGAACAGCCCTCTATCATGTTTATCTTCCGCAATTAAGATTTTCCGAAGATCTAGATTTTTCAAGCGGTGCAAGCAAAATTAAATTAGATGAAATCAAAAGTATCTTCAAGGATTATGATTTCTTAGAAATTAAAAAGGACTATGTTTCTTGGGCAACTATAAAACTTGAGAAGTTGCAGTACTCAGGTCCTCTTGGCCAACCTAATTCATTAAAAGTAGAGATTGATTATTTACAAAACGTAATTTTACCACCGCTTGAAATGGACTATCAAAATATTTATGGCGTCAAAACCAAGGTCAAAGTAATGGATATAAGAGAAATTACAGCTGAAAAAATAAGAGCAATGAGTGATCGTGCAAGATATCGAGATTATTATGATTTTGTCATGATAACAAAAAAGTTAAAAATAGAAATAAGCGAAGCAATAAACCTCGTAAGGCAAAAAGAAATTAGAAAAACTATTAGCAAAGACAATATTTTGAATAACTGGGAGCTAGCAAAACTAGATAAACAGGAAGACTTACAGAATATTTACTATACTGAAGAAATAGAAGATAAGGAAATAAAAAAGGAGATAGATAAGCTTAAATTTAAACCTATAGATAATTTAAAATAGCATATAAATATTTTAGATAAAACTGTACCTTAAAAAATGTACAACTGGTATCTCATTTTGTCCCGACTGAGATCCTTCAAATTAATCAATATTAAACAGTCAAATGACCCTTACACTGATTGAAGGTTGGGGGTTCCAGACTGACCATCACAGCCAAGTTGAGCGTCTTACGAGACGCGTATAAAATACAAAATATGATTAAATATAAAACAATCAAAAAACTTCCACCTAAAAGATTATATGAGCTTTACGAATTAGTCGGTTGGGTAAACGGAGTAAAGGATAAAAAGAAACACGGATATTTAATATCTATAGCATATAATAATTCGAGTACTGTTTTTAGTGCTTGGAACGATAAAGAATTAATTGGTATTATTAGAGTTGTTTCTGATAATACAACACATGCTTATATTGTTGGATTGGTTGTTGACGAGGCATATCAAGAACAAGGAATAGGAGAAGAATTGCTTAAAAAATGTATTAAGAAATATTCTAAAATGAGAATCAATGCAGAAACAGAAAAGCCAGTAAAGAGTTTATATAAAAAATTAGGATTTAAAAAATCACCTACCGAAAATTTATTAATAGGTAATTATGTTATATAAAAATACGTACAAAGAGCGTAGAATAAGAAAAAATAAAAACAATGGAACATATTGCCATTTTAAGAAAAGATTAGAAATTGATGCCAAAAATTTTGTCTAAAAAAACCATTGAATCTAGATGGTATCAAACTAAAAAAAGCTCCTTGGAATCATTGTTTATTTTTAAAATTAAAAAACATCCTTACAAAAAAACACTCAGAAACAAAGAGTGTTTTTTATTTATTTTAAATTATTTATTTTAATTTATCATCAACTATATTATTTATCTCTTTGCTTTTTTCTACAATTATCTTTAAAGCCTTCTTAACTCTTCTTGTTTTTAATAAATCATTGATATATGGAATAAAATGAAGCAATATGTGAACTAATAATATAAAAATTGCAATAAGAACAAATATTGGATAACTTTCATAAACACCAGAAGCAAAAAGTGCAAAAACAAAGAAAAGATGCAAAGAGGTTAAAGCCCAAAAAGACAAAGCATCAAATTTTCTTAAATAATTTTTTCTGTATTTTATTGCTACAAAAAGAAAGATATTTACTAGCTCTAGTAGAATAAAAGCAAAAACTAATCCTTTCCAAAGTTGAACTTCAGGTTGATAAAGTAGGGTAAAATCTAGTTTACAATTAAAGGTCAAAAGATCTCTCCAGTGATTAATTTGATAGGGTAATATGGTTACAATACCGTAAACAGCTAATTGTAAAAATAATCCAAAATAGGCAATTAGAGGACTAAATATCATCAATAATTTAGTTAGAACTCTTTTGGGATTCAATGTCCTAATAAATCTAATAATAAGAGAGAAAGAAATAGCAACAAAAATCCATCCAACCAAATTCTCAAAGGGAACCCCATACCACTCTTGATCAAATGATATCATCCAGCTCCAAAATCCAATTCTTATAGCAACAACATCTAATACAAGATCTGCCAATATAACTATAAGGGCATCAGTAAAAGGACGAATCTGCCAAGGAGTATTGTATTGGTCACTTAAAAGCATTGCACAATATATAATGACAGCCCAACCTAATCCAATTGCTAGGGGAACCCCAAAGATATTAACTAAAAAAATATCGCTATAGTGATAAGTATGAGCGATAAAAATATTTCCAACTTCTAGTATTACTCCAAAAATAGCACAACTAATTAATTCAAAAGTACGACTTCCATTTTTTCTAAAAATTTCTCTCAAGAGAAGAATTAAAAATAAAAAGAAACCTAAAAATTCAAACCCTCGAAACAATAAAAGATTAATGTCCATAGATTATATTATTATTTTATTATTAATTTATTAATAATATAATAACAATACAAAAAAATAATGCAAGTGAAATTAATACTTGTCTTTTATTCTTTAACAATGTATATTAAATATAATAATAAATAATAAAAAAAATATGAAAAAAACAAATATCATTTTACTAGTCGCTATCTATGCATTTGCTTTTTTTACGGGTTTTGTTTTAGGACAAAATTATCAAGAAAAAATATACGAACACAGAGACCCAAATGCATCTGCAATTTACAGGTGTGAAAATAATAAATTCATAATTGCAGATTATTATAACAACGAAGTTACTTTAAGATTAAGCGACAATAGAATTTTTATGCTAAATCAAACCATTTCTGCATCAGGCGTTCGCTTTACAGATAAAAATGAGGTCTTTGTCTTCTGGAATAAGGGAGACACTGCTTTCATAGAAGAATTGGGTGAAAGAACCTTTGATAATTGCTCAATTAATGGAACAGCAAACTATTAATCTTATTGCTCAAAAAATTAAAGATGGAGAGGTGGGAATTATTCCTACTGACACAATATATGGGATAGTTTGTTCAGCTTTCAATAAAGATTCTGTTGAAAAGATTTACAAGATTAAAAAGAGAAATAAAAACAAGCCTATGATTATACTCATAGGCCTTGTTGATGATTTAAAGCTTTTCAATATCAATACTAAAATTGATAGTTGGCCAGAAAGAACAAGTATTATACTTGATTGTAATGATTTTGATTATTTGCACAGAGGCAAAAGAAGCTTGGCCTTTAGATTGCCCCATAATAATGACTTAATAGATATATTAAAAATATCTGGACCAATTGTTGCTTCTAGTGCTAATATTGAAGGCAATGAACCAGTAGAGAATATAGAAGAAGCTAAAAAATACTTTGGAGATAAAATTAACTTTTATTTAGACGGCGGAACTATAAAATCAAAACCATCAAAAATAATAAATATAAAAAATGAAATCATCAGAGAATAAAATTATTATTATAAGACACGGGGAAAGCATTTGGAATAAAGAAAACATTTTTACTGGTTGGATTGATGTTGAATTGTCTGAATTGGGAATTGATCAAGCAAAAAATGCAGGCAAATTATTAAAAGAAAAGGGTTTCTCTTTTGATGTTGGGTATACTTCTGAATTAAAAAGAGCAATAGATACCCTTGATTTAATCCTTATGGAAATGAATGATAATATTCCTATAAAAAGATCGTGGAGATTGAATGAACGACACTATGGATTATTGCAAGGAAAAAACAAGGATATAATGAGAAAGGTCTACGGAGAAGATAAGATTCAAGAATGGAGAAGGGGATACGAAGCAAAACCACCAGAAGATGCAGAAGGAATGTCTGAAAGTTTGAAAGAAACAAAGCAAAGGGTTTTGCCATATTGGGAAGAAGAAATTAAACCAAAAATCAAAGATAAAAAAATAATTATATCTGCTCACGGCAATAGCATTAGGGCGCTAATTAAAATTATCTCTCCCGAAGAAGAAATAGAAAAGATAGAGGTACCAGTTGGCATTCCTATGGTTTGTGAATTTGACAAAAACTTAAAACTATTAAAAAGATACTTTTTATCAAACGATAATCTTGACTGACAATCAATATATGATATATTAATCATATATGATAAACGAAAGGCAAGAAAAAATCATTAATTTACTTGTCAAAGAATACATTAAGAAAGCAGAACCAGTAAGTTCTAAATTTTTGGCTGAAAAATATGATTTCGGTATTTGTCCATCAGCCCTAAGAATTGAATTTCAGTATTTAATAAAAGAAGGGTATCTTGAGCAACCTCATACATCAGCAGGAAGAGTTCCTACTGATAAGGCATACCGTTTTTTTGTTGACAATCTTAAACAAGAAAGTGAAGAAAAAATTGAAGACGAAATTGAGGAGATAATCAAGGGAATTAAAGACCAATACAAGATTGCGTCTGCTATTAGTAAATATCTATCACTTCATTCTTCTGGTTTTACAATTTTTAGTTTTGGAGATTTTGTAATAAAAGAAGGTTTTGAAGAGATATTTAAAAACCCCGAAGCAAAAGATCATTCTTTTGTTTTAGACATCCTTGATTTTATCAAAGAATTTGAAGAAATAAAATTAACCCCAGGATTATATATAGGAAAAGAAAATCCAATTCCAAAAACAAGAAATATTACTTTAATTTGTTCAGAATGTAATTTTCCAGAAAAAAAAGGATTTATATCAATATTAGGACCCAAAAGAATGGACTACGAAAATAATATAAAATTAATTAATTCACTAACTAAAGTTTTAAAAGAAATAGTATGAAAAAAAGCGAACTAGAAAAAATCATTAAAGAAAGGGAAGAGTATTTCTCAGGATGGCAAAGAGAAAAAGCTGACTTCCTAAATTACAAAAAACAAGAGTTTGAAAGATTAAAGGGAACACTAGATATTGCAAAAGAAAGTTTATTTGAAGAATTAATCCCCGTATTAGATAATTTTATATTAGCTGAAAAATCAATATCAGAAGAAGAAAAAGAACGTAATGGAACAAAAGGATTACTATTAATAAAAAAACAATTAGAAAAGTCATTAAAAGATTTGGGGCTAGAGGAAGTAAAGACAATTGGAAAAGAATTTGACCCTAAAATACACGAATCAGTTGAAGAAATAGAGGGAAGCGAACCAGGAATAATCGTGGAAGAAGTTCAAAAGGGATACACCTTTCAAGGAAAAGTTATTAGAATCGCAAAGGTAAAAGTAGGAAGTTATCACTCTTGACATTTGAGTGATAATTAAGATATAATCAGAATATAATAATAAGATATTAAAAAATATGACAAAAATTTTAGGAATTGACCTAGGAACAGCTATTACAAAATACTCATCAATAGTAAATGGAGAACCAAAAGCACTAGAAAATAGAGAGGGATCTATCTTAACTCCCTCTATGATTGCTCAAACAAAAGGTGGCGAAAGGGTGGTTGGTATTCTTGCTCAAAGACAAGCAATTACAAACCCTAAAAATACCATTTCTGGAGTAAAAAGATTTATCGGAAGAAGATATTCTGATCCAGAAGTACAAAAAGAATTAAAATTATTATCTTACGAAACAAGAGAAGGAAAAGATGGCGGAGTAGAGGTTAAATTAGGAGACAATTGGCACAATCCAATTGAGATTTCTTCTATGATCTTGCAGAAAGTAAAAGCTGATGCAAAAGAAAAATTAGGAGAGGATATAAAAAATGTTGTTATTACATGTCCAGCTAATTTTGATGACTCACAAAGAAAAGCAACTAAAGCGGCAGGTGAAATTGCTGGTTTTAATGTTTTAAGAGTAATCAATGAACCAACAGCAGCGGCACTTGCCTATGGCTTTGGAAAAAAAGACGAACAAAAGATATTAATCTATGACTTTGGTGGCGGAACTTTTGATGTAACAATTCTTAACATCTCTCCCGACGTAGTAGAAGTTTTAGCAACAGGAGGAGAACCTCATTTAGGAGGAAATGATTTTGATCAAAGATTGATTAATTGGCTATTAAATGAATACAAAAAAGATCAAGGAATTGATTTGTCTAAAGACCCATTAGCTTTACAACGACTAAAAGAGGCCGCTGAAAAAGCAAAAACAGAGCTTTCTAGTGCAATGGAAACAAACATCAATCTTCCATTTATTACTTCCGATTCAGATGGTCCAAAACACTTAGAATACAAAATATCAAGATCACAATTTAATTCAATGACGAGTGATTTAATTGATAAATCATTAAATAGAGTTAAAGAGACGCTAAAGGAAATTAAACTAGATAAAAACGACATTAATGAAGTTGTTTTGGTTGGTGGAACTACTTTAATCCCAGCAGTAAGAGATGCAGTTAAAGAATGTTTTAATAAGGAACCCAATAAATCAATCAACCCTGAAGAAGTTGTTGCAATTGGAGCAGCAATTGAAGCAGAGATATTAACTGCAAAAGAAGAAGGTAGAACCCCAGAGGGAGACATTAAAAGTGTTTTGCTTTTAGATGTCTTACCATTAACGTTAGGCATTGAAACGCTGGGAGGAGTATCAACTCCAATGATAACAAAAAACACAACCGTTCCAACTTCTGGCTCTCAAGTATTTTCAACTGCAGCAGACAATCAACCATCAGTTGAGATTAATGTTTTACAAGGTGAAAGAGCAATGGCAACAGACAATAGATCTCTAGGAAGATTTATTTTGGATAATCTTCCTCCTGCACCAAGAGGTATTCCTCAAATTGAAGTAAAGTTTGATATTGACGCAAATGGAATATTAACGGTTACTGCAACCGACAAAGCAACTAATAAAACACAATCAATTAAGGTTGAGGGCTCTATCGGCATTTCTGATGAAGAGATTGAAAAAATGAAAAAAGATGCAGAAATTAATGCCGCAACAGACCAAGCAAAAAAAGATTTAATTGAAGCAAAAAACATTGCTGAAAATTTAATTTATCAATCAGAAAAAACCCTTAAAGAAGGAGAGGGAAAGGTAAGTGAAGAATCTAAAAAAGAGGTTGAAGAAAGTATTAATGAATTGAAAAAAGTTAAAGATAGTGATAACATTGAAGAAATTAAGAAAGCAACAGAAAAACTTTCTCAATCAATTCAAAAAGTAGGAGCACAAATGTATCAACAACAAGAAAAACCCAAAGAAGAAAAGGGTCCAGAAGATGCTCCCGAAGCTGAAACAGTAAAAGAATAATGGCACAAAAAGATTACTATAAAATATTGGGCGTTGAAAAAAACGCATCATCAGAGGATATCAAAAAGGCCTATTACAAATTAGCTCATCAATATCACCCCGATAAAAAAGAAGGTGATGAAAAAAAGTTTAAAGAAATAAACGAGGCCTATCAAGTATTATCTGACAAAGAAAAACGTTCTAATTATGACAGATTCGGAAGTGCCTTTAACAATGGTGGCCCTTCAGGATTCAATTCTCAAAATATAAACTGGGAAGATATGATGGGTGGCTTTGGTGGACTTGAAGATATATTTGATATTTTTGGCGGAGGACAAAGAAGAAAACCACAAGACATGAGAAGAGGAAAAGATATAGAGGCCTATCTAGAGCTTGATTTAGAATCAATTCTTAATAATCAAGAAAAAGAAATTAATATAACTAAACAATCCGTATGCTCAAGATGTAATGGAAGTGGAAGTGAGCCAGGAACAAAAAGCAAAGAATGTTTTACTTGCAGAGGAACAGGAGTTGTTCAAGAAATTAGAAAAACATTTTTGGGAACTTTCAGCCAAAGCACAATTTGTCCTGATTGTAATGGAGAAGGATTAAAGCCAGAAAAGCCATGTAATGTTTGTAATGGTGAGGGAAGAATAAAGAAAGAAGAAAAAATTAAGATAAATATCCCCGCTGGTGTTGACAATAACCAGATAATTAAGGTAAAAGGGAAAGGTGAAGCAGGTAAGAGAGGTGGCGAATCAGGTAACTTATATATAAGGATAAGCATTAAGCCACACAAGATATTCCAAAGATCTGGAGACGATATATATTTAAGAAAAAATATTACTTTTTCTCAAGCTACACTGGGAGATAAAATAAAGATACCCACGCTAGAAGGAGAAGAAATGATAGTTAAAATACCAGAAGGAATAGAATCAGGTAAAGTATTAAAAATATCTAAAAGAGGAATACCACACTTTTCATCAATAGGAAGAGGAAATCTCTATCTTCAGATTAATGTTAAAATACCCGATAAGTTAACAAAAAAACAAAAGGAAATTTTAGAACAATTAAAAAAAGAGGGACTATAAACCTCTCTTGCCCCAGTAGCTCAGTTGGTAGAGCAACAACCTTTTAAGTTGAAGGTCACAGGTTCGAGTCCTGTCTGGGGCACCAAATCATTTTTATCGCCATTAACTTGGCGATTTATGTTGTAAATAAGCCCTAATTGAGCGGTTCCAAATCCTAATTTTTTATCGTAGGTAATTCCTTCTGGCAAAACGAGTTTTTGGAACCTTTTCTTGTTTTCTATATTTAAATCATTCCAGGTACGTGGAAGATCTGAAATAAATTTAGTTGCATAAATAACTGCGGCTTCAATATCTAGCTTATCAATTGAACATTCATTAATTGATATATTTTTAGCAGCAATCTCGCAATCTACTTTTTCTATCATTTCCTTTCCTAGGTCTTCTGAAATCTTCTCCTTGCGCATCATTTCAACATAGTCATATTTCTTTTGTTTTAATTCTGCAATATCAGCTTCATATCTCTTGGTAGCATCTTCAAGCAACGCTCCCTTGTTTTTCCAAACATCAACAACAATCTCCTCAAAAAGATTTAAAAAATCACTTTTAGGAGTTATATTGCTAAGTAGTTTAATAAAATCTTCATGAAGTTTGAACTGAGAGATATTCTTTCCATACATCTGACATCTCTTATTGTGGCAGTGATAATAAGAATATATTCCACCGTTGCCTCGAGGATGACTGCCGCTTAATCCAGAACCACAAACAGAACATTTTACATCTTTTGCAAGAGGGAAATCTGGATTATCTCTGAAACGTTTAGGAAATAAAGTTTTTATTTTTCCCTTGCGTATTAATTGTATCTGATTAAATTCATCTACGTCGATCATCTTAATATGTTTTCCTTCAACTTCTTTTCCAGTAAATGGATTAAAAATAATACCAGCATAAAATTTATTAGAAAAAATACTATCAATTTTTTGTGGATAAATCTTTTTTCCTTTGCGAGTCGTGAGACCCCATTGATTAGCTAATTTTGAAAGCTCGACATTGCTTGATATCTTTTCTTCAAGACATGTTATAAATAGTCTTTTAATTATTGGAAATCTTACAGAATCTGGCTCATCAGCTTCAGTCTTCTTTAGATCACGTTTTTTAAAATGACCACTTAGATAACCCAATGGCGAATTCCAAGGATAAAGACCTTGATTAATTTTTTGGCTCATTCCATCTGTACTTTGCTGTTTTCTTATCGCATTCTCATATTCAGAAAATGCCGCAGCCATTGTTTCAAATACTTTCTCCTGAGGCTTATCACCAATAAGCTCTGTCGCTGAATACAACTTAGTTCCATAATCAGATAAAATTTTACGAATCGCAAAATGATCTTCTGTGTTGCGTGCGAATCTATTAACCCTTAAAACAACAAAAGCCCTTATTTTATCCTTATTCTTACGACAAGTTTCCATGGCACGCAACAACTCCTTTCTGTTATGTAAGCTTAAATCCTTAGCTGTTTCTCCTTCCTCCCTAAAAATATCAAAAACCTCCCAGCCGTTTTTTTCACAAAACTTTTTACATTCCTTTTCTTGAAAATCTAAACTTGTACCATCAACTTGCTCGTCTGATGAAACGCGCACATAAATTATAGCTTTTGGCTTAATTAATTCGCTCATAGATATTCAACAGAATTACCACCCTTGCAATAAGGACATTTTTTATCTGAATCGTTTTCTTTAGGAACAAATTCTTCTCCGCAAGACTTACATCTTAGAATGTTCCTTCTTTTAAGACTATCATATTTAATATAAAGAATTAGAGCACCAATAAGCACAAACGTAATCAACCAATGCCTAAGGGCACCTTGTTCAGTATTTATAAGAATCAAAACTAATAATAGGGGAGCTGCTATAATAACGAGCCATTTTATCCAATTTTGTAATTCATGATTAGACTTTTTAACCTCTATTAAAATCCTATCTTCGCTAGGTTTAATTTTATCGTAATTCTCATCTCTTTCTTTCTGTTCAGAAATTCTTCTAGCTATACCTGGAAAATTAATTACACTAAATTCATCACCCTCATTTTTTAATTTTTTATTATCCATATTTTTATATTATTATTTAAAAGCTATTTGATCTACCGCATTGCGTAAATCTAAATTATTAATGTGAAGATACCTTCTTGTTGTCTCAAGTCTTTTGTGCCCCAAAAGCTCTTGAATAACAACAAGATTAACGTTCTTATTTAAAAGTGAAGCTCCAAATGTATGACGTAATGAGTGGACGCCGACCTTTTCTTTATTTATGCCCGCTCTCTTAAGATAACCCTTAATTAAATGATAAATTCCACCAGTAGAAAGACGATTACCTAGTCTACTTATAAATAAGCTATCCAAATTTACGTTTGGACGACTCTTTAAGTATTTTTCAAGGGCGACCATAACATTACTGTTTAAAGGGATAGTTCTTTCTTTGTTGCCCTTGCCTCGTACTTTTATGCTACGCTCATCAAGATTTACACTATTAAGATTCATTCCTACAAGCTCTGAGAGCCTTACGCCAGTACCCAAGAAAAGAGTGACTATCGCTAAATCACGTAAATTATAATAAGGCTTAGCTTCGATCTGAATAACAGAAAGTAATTTCTGATACTCTTCTTGAGTCAAATAGCATGGTTCTTTTTCTGGTATCTTGGGAGTTTCGATGTCGCTCGCTGGATTTATCTCTAAGATTCCCTCTCTCGAAAGGTACTTGAAAAAAGATTTGATTGTAGACAATTTACGAGCCCTTGTTATTTCTGCATTATTTTTAGCTAGATCGGATAAGAAAGATCTAATGTCTACTTTTTTAATAGATTCTATTGTCTCCTTTTTATTTTCAATTAAAAAATCAGTAAATTTAATTAAATCATAATCATAGGCTTTAATAGTTCTAGGGGAGAAGCCACGTTCTACTTCAAGATAATGTAAAAATTGTTCAATGTATTTTTTAATTGTCATATTAATTATTTTGTTCATTAACTTTCTTATTAATAAAAGAATTGAAATCGCTTTTTCTTATCTGCCATTTGCGACCGATCCTGAAAAAACCATCTATCTTTTTGCTGTTTACCCACCTCAACATAGTTCTTTCTGATATTTGTAAAATCGATGCAACCTCTTTAGTAGATAAAACTTTTTCGGTAATTGAGTTTTGATTATTTGTTTCCATAGAATTTAATGGTTGTTTAATTCCATACAATGACTGCTATGTTATCCACTTGCATCTTTTGTACACTATGATAAAATATACTTGTAATGATTTATTGGCATCAGGGCTGTTTAATCAAAGATAACAACCATTTAATTCCATACAATTAATAAAAGCCTGCTATTTTCCTCTTTTAAGAACATAAATCGTTCTTTTTTTGTTGGATTTTATTGTTTCAGGGTAGGGCGGTTTACCATTCGGCGCCCAAGTAATCACTTAAGACACCCTCTCTAATTTTTAAAAAATACAAACCCTTGAAAATTACAGTATCTTCCTATTTTTAAGAAGAACAGCAAAATCATCCAATAAAATGCGATAGAAGCGTCCTACACGTACAGATGGTATTAAATCCAATCTGCACCATCTCCAGACCGTTTGGGGGCTAAATAAGAGCACTCTAGCAACCTCCTCGGGGGTAAAGAAACTACGATCTTTAGGAATAATAAAATTAAAATAATTTTGACGGGGTCTTTCCTTGCCAGTCAATCTACGTTGCAAGCCTTTCTCTTCTGCTTCTGTCGGTATTTTATTAATTTTATGTGCAATATCGTCTGCGTAAGACATAAGGATGAATTAACAATTATGATTACTCGACCTTTGTTAAGTTATTAATTCTTTTTAATGTATTCAGGAACATCTATTTTAATCTATTAAAACATTTTAAATTGTGTCATCTTCTCTTTCTTTTCTTCTTTTTTTGTTCCTTTTTAAAAAACCTTTAAGGAAAAGATTCCAGCTTTTACAAGAATCTCTTCTTTCTTTTTTTAATCTTTCCCAAACTTCATCTGACAATCTCATTGTTCTATTTGGATAATGTTGATCTCTCATAAATATTTATAATTATTGTAATTGCTATTGCCATTACATAAAGCCACCACTCTAAGATCAATTTCTTCCTAGGAATATCAACTCTATTACTCTGTTGCTCCAGGCTTTCTTCCTTTCTTTTTAATTTTAAAGAGTGCTCTCTCTTCTATAAAAAGAGAAAATATAATCGGCGAAAATTTGAAACACTTAAGAATGTTTTTAGAGTCAGACATTCCTGAGGCGTCATCGACTTGTCGGCGGTTGCTCCAAATTATTTAACGTCTATTTGGTCTCTATACCGCAAGAGTGGCTTAGACGAGGTTTTTCACCTGCCAAAGAAGATTCTACTTCTCCTTTAGTAGAAGAAAAACTTTGCTTCCATTGATCAAAAGCTACACCAGCAAGAACATACAATTCATCACGAATTGATTTTACTTGTTCTTCATTTAGTTCCTTATTATTTTTTAAAGTTTTTTTACAATGTTCGACGCTAAGCATATTGCAATTGTTTAATGCGACTTATTACAAAAAACCACATCTCAAGATGTGGTTAAATGTGCAGCAGCATTTAAAAATGCGACTACCATTGCACCCCACAAGTATGAGATGAAATGGCAGTCGCACAAACCTATAATCTGCCCTGTCGGTTTCCTTCAGCCTTTTTCTTTATTAGCTTCACAATACATCATTCTGAATTTCAGTTAATTGAGGAATAGATCCTCAGAAGGGAAAATAAATTTTCAAAGATTTTACACTTTCATTTTATTCCGTTTATATTTTTTGTCAATAGACATATAATGCACTTTATTGTATTATAATAGATAAAAATAGATTGAAATAGATAAATCAAAAAAATGACAAAAGAACTATCATATAAAAGGGGCTCTGAGTGGAGAAAATGGGATCTACATATTCATTCAAAATATTCTTTAGAAGACAGATCTAAATTAGAAATAAAAGAAATTTTTGAAAATGCCATAGATAATAATGTGTCTATGGTATCAATAACAGACCATTCAAATGTCGACTCGTTGGATGAGATATGGTCTGTCTGGGAAAAAGATACCCATAAGGGACTTCCGATAAAAAATCAAATCGATTTTTTGCCAGGGATAGAAATAAGAACAAACAGAGGCAAACATTCTGTTCATACTCTTGTTATATTTCCTAAGTTTATCAAAGATAAAAAAATCGATAAAGATTATCTTCAATCAAATTTTCTTAATCCATTAAAATTTACAAATACTAAAATAGAAGAAGAGGGTGATGGTTCCTACAAAACTGGATTACTAAAAATATGTGCTGATTTCAAGGAACTCAGCGAAAACACAAAAGAATTAGGAGGATTGCTTTTTATTCACGCAGGGGATAAAAGCGGGGGGATAGAGAAAGAAATGGCACATGAAAGTGATGGCGCTGAAGAATATGAACTTTTATCATCATTAGGAGCAGAAAAAGAAAAAATAATGAAAGAATGGGTTGATGTGTGTGAACTTCCAAATTATAACGAAAAAAGCCTTAAAGAGAAAATTTTTTATTTAAAAAAATTCAATAAACCAAGCGTTGTCTTTTCAGATTCTCACGAATCATATAATGGAACAAAATTTACCTGGATAAAAGCTGATCCAACCTTTGAAGGACTTAAACAAATATTAAACGAACCAGTTGAAAGAATTTTTCTTGATATTAAACCGCCAAAAATTTTAGAAATTGAAAAAAACAAATCAAAATATATTGATTCAATAAAAATCAAAGAGATAACTAATAAGCATGATGGTTGGTTCGATGATACAATTCCATTAAATTGTGGACTTGTTGCCATAATAGGGCGCAAGGGCAGCGGAAAAAGTGCCTTAGCAGATATAATCAGTCGCTGCGGTAACAGTAAAATTGATTCAAAAGATTATTCATTTTTAAATAAAAATAAGTTCCGAAAACCAAGTTTAGCTAAAAATTATGAAGCCACCCTTAAATGGTTAGATGGCAAAGAGGATAAAAAGATTAATTTAGACTCAGATGTTAATCTGGCTACCGAAGTCGAAAGAGTTAAGTATCTACCACAAAAATTTGTAGAAACGATTTGTAATGAAGATGAGGGAGTAAGTAATTTATTTCAAAAAGAAATTGATAAGGTAATATTTTCTTACATCCCAGAATCAAGTAAAATTGACGGTGCTTTGAGTCTGGATGACTTAATAAGAATAAAAACTGAGTCTATTGAGGAAAAAATTTCTAGTCTACATAACGAATTAAATGACACAAATTTAAAGATAGTATCGTTGGAAAATAAACAACGAAAAGAATATTCGGTTGCAATAACAAAAAAATTAGAGGAAAAGAAACGAGAGCTAAATGCTTTAACTCAACCAAAAGAAATCAAAAAGCCAAAATCAACACTCGGAAAAACCGAACAAACTAGATTAGATAATATCTCTAAAAATTTAGAAGAAATTGAAATTGAAATTTCGGAAACAAAAAAACACCTTGGCGAAACAAATAATAAAATTACTAGCTTGAATCGCATTAAGGGTGTGATAGTTCAAATACAAGACAAACAAAAAGAATTAACTGTTAAAATTAAAAAAGATGCAGAATCTTTATCGCTTAACTTAAATAATATTATCAAAATTACCGTTGATAATTCGGTAATTTCTCAAACAGAAAACAAATTAATTGAAAAGAAAAAAGAATTGGAGGCAAAGCTGGAACAGAACAACGATGATTCTAATGTTAGTCTTTATACAAAAAAACTAACACTTGAATCACAAAAGAATAAAATTACAAAATCATTTGGTGCCGAACAAAAAGCCTACAATGATTATTGCGAGCAGATTAAACAATTTAAATTACAACAAGCTAAAATTGAAGGCAAAAAAGACGACAACACCTTAGAAACAATTAAATCTCTTGAGAAAGAAATTCACTACGTAAAGTCTGAGCTAATTAAAGACTTGCAACCTTTAAAAAGTGAACGAACAGAAATTCTAAAAAAACTTTACCAGGAATTGATAAAGAAAATGGATTTTTACAAAGAAATATATGCCCCCTTGACCGATTTTATAAAAGATAAAAAATCAACCCAAGAAGAAACTGGTAATATTCTTAGCTTTTCAGTGGGAATGGTTTTCAAAAAACAATCATTTATGAAAAGATTTTTTGATTTTATTAATCGTAATCGCGATGGTAGTTTTCAAAACGTTGCAAAAGGAGAAAAAGTTTTAGACGATATTATACGTAAGAGTACTTTTAAAGATGCTTCAACTTTCATTACCTTTATTGACGAAATTATTGAACACTTAAATTACGATAAAACTAAACCAAATCCAACCGAAAATAATCTACGCTCTCAGGTCAAAAATGGTGACGATGGTAATATAAAATTATATAATTTTCTATTTGGACTTGACTACTTAGATGTTAAATATAAAGTTTTATTTAATGGCAAAGATTTAAATAACAACGAATTTTCTCCTGGCGAAAAAGGGGCATTATTGTTAATATTTTATCTTTTAATTGATAGGGACAATATACCCCTTATCATAGACCAACCAGAGGAGAACTTAGACAACGAATCAGTTTACGACTTGCTCGTTCCTTATATTAAAAAAGCAAAAGAAAAAAGACAGATTATTGCGGTTACGCATAATCCTAATTTAGCCGTCGTTTGTGATGCAGAACAGATTATTTATACTCATATGGATAAAAAATTAAATCAAATTAGATATTCTTCTGGCAGTATTGAAAATTCAGAAACCAATAAAAGAATCGTTGATGTCTTAGAGGGCACGATGCCAGCCTTTAAAATAAGGGATAAAAAGTATATCAGGAAAAAATAACAAAGCTACAGCGAAAATTAAGTAATTTTATTATTCCAAAACTTCTACAAATAAAAAGTTAATCTATGGGAAAAGAACAAAACAAAAAAACAATCGGCATACTAAATAGAGGAAAAAATAACACTTTCCTTGATAATACTTTTAACGGATTAGACGTAGGGATTCAGGATGAGAGAGAGGGCACTTTCGCCTCTGATAACAAATTTGCAGAAAAGGAAAACCAATCAATAAAACCAGAAAAAGAAAAAAGATATTGGTTTTCTATGGACAATCCAATCATCTACATTCTTGTAATTTTACTAATTGCTGTAATTTGTTATCTGGCACATAAGCACGGATTGCCTCTAAAATTTGGTTCCAATTAGCAAACACTAGGGGCACATAATCTTAATCGCTTTTCCATTAATTAATGCATCAGCGATTTTTTTATTAGCTGAAGATAATATTCTTTGATAAGTACTTTGTGATGTATTCATTTCTTTAGCACCATCATTTTGTTCCATATTTTCAACATAACGCAACCTATATGCTTCTATCTCTTCAATGGTTAGTTCAACAACATCAAGAGACCTCATGGGAATACCTTGGGGCTTGAAATAGGTAACATTCGGATTAAATTTTATTCTTCTACAAAGTCTTGGTCTTGGCATAATTTTATTAATATGATAGATTATTTTTAATAAAAGGCCTAACAGGGCTCCATTAGGAGCCCACCCCTATGGCCTTTTTATTTTTCGTCCTTAAG
>JBAZIG010000012.1:0-16158 GCA_041651955.1 Minisyncoccota bacterium
TTTTCATTAATATATCCTCTCTGCTTCAGTTCTTCAATAGTTATCCTTTTTTGAGGATATTTCTCCTTCAATGGAAAATGAGTCCAAAAAGAAGCATTGGCTAAAGCGCCAAAACCAATCGCATCGTCATCCTTAAAGGCATTATATGCACCTATTAGTTTAGAGAACTCCCATTCAGTTGGCACATCTCCATGGGTTCCACCAACACGCTCTGTATATTTGAAGGCCCATGAAGGAAATCCACCTATATAGCACATTTTCTCACCATTATTAATTCTGTAAGCTTCAGCAAGAAACTCTTTCAATGTCGCTAAGTCTGTACCTATAGGCTGGTTAACATCATCAGTAGCTGGTTCATCACCCCATGGAGAAAGATCGAAGAAAAAGGCATTTTTACTAACGAAAAAGTCGTGATTTGTTAGAGTATGATGATTCACAACAGTTGTTTTAGGTTTTTCTCGCCATTTCTGATCAATGTAATAAGCGCCGAATTCTCCAGTACACTTATTGGTCTTCATATACTTTTCAATAAACCAGATATATGGATCATTCTTTATTGATCCTGTTGAATTTCTGTTGGTACCAGGTATTATACCTTTACCTGTGAAAAGTGGAGTTCCATCCTCGTTAATCAACCTCACCTTTACCTTCAATTTTGGTCCAGAAAGAATGATCCGTGAATACAAACTACCGGGATTTGTATCATAACGAACAGCAATCAGATTTTCAGCACCAGCTACTGACGAAGCCACATTACTTGTAGATGCGATTGAAGAATCATACAATACAACTCCACTGATGAAATGTTTATATTCGTCGATTAACTCTACAATATCTTTATAGACAACAGTATCTTTATCATGTAGCCATTTACCAGGTTGACGGTATTTGTTCCACCAATATGTATCTATCTCAATTCCGGACTCAACAACATAATTAATGAATAATCGAGGGGCATCTCTGTTGACAATACCTTGTAATGTTACAACTGCATGAATATCGTCCCACAGACATTCCACAAGTTGAGAATTATTTAAATCGTAATCTAAAGTATACTTCAAATCAAATAATCCAATAGTTTCCAATTTTTTATCTTCACAAGAGATAAAAAATACGAAAATAAAAGCGAAATAGATATATTTTTTCATTCGTGACAAAACCGTTTTATATGAAAATTATTCCAAACTAGCCAACTCAATTAATTTATATTCTCGTGTGAGTCAATCTCAACTTATCTTGTTGAAAAGGAATAGGGAAAATCATTTTCACTTATTCCTCTTGACTTATTTGGAGCCTCACTCATTTCTATGTCAATTTGTGCACCTTTTATCAGATCACTATGCTTCAAATAATTTTTTGAATATGATTTACCTTCAAATTTCACACTTTTAATATAGCGGTTATTCGCATTGTTGAGTGGCGCATTAATCACCACACTTCTCCCATTTTCTAAATGGATTGTTGCTTTTTTAAATAATGGTGCACCCATTACATATTCATCGCTAACAGGGCATACTGGATAAAAACCGAGTGCACTGAACACATACCAAGCTGATGTTTGTCCATTATCTTCGTCACCACAGTACCCATCTGGTGCCGGTGTATAAAGTCTGTTCATAACCTCACGTAACCAATATTGAGCTTTCCAGGGTTCACCAGAGTAATTGTAGAGATAAATCATATGTTGAATAGGCTGATTCCCATGTGCATAATTACCCATGTTCATTATTTGCATTTCACGAATCTCGTGAATTACAGCACCATAATAACTCTCGTCATATAAAGCCGGTAGTTTAAAAACTGAATCAAGCATCATGTTGAATGTTTTTTTTCCGCCCATGAGTTCAATTAATCCTTGAACATCGTGAAAAACAGACCAAGTATAATGCCAACTGTTCCCTTCTGTAAATGCATCTCCCCACTTAAAAGGATTGAACGGAGATTGAAAGGTGCCATCTTCATTTCGACCTCTCATTAACTTTGTCTCTTGATCAAAAAGATTGCGATAATTCTGACTTCTTTTAGCATAAATATCTATCTCAGAATTTGGTCTATTCAGTTTTTTACCCAGTTGGTAAATACACCAATCGTCATATGCATACTCAAGTGTACGAGCGGCATTCTCATTGATTCCGACATTGTATGGTATATAACCCAGACTATTGTAATATTCATGTCCTAGACGTCCGGTAGCAGCACTATTCGGATTCACATTTTTTGTTCCATGCACAACAGCCTTCCACAAAAGGTCAATATCATACCCTCTAATTCCCTTCAGATAAGCATCCGCTACAACAGAAGCTGAGTTATTTCCAATCATTGAGTTGCGATGACCTGGACTTGCCCATTCAGGAAGAAAACCACTTTCTAGAAAAGTATTGACAAGACCCTCCTGTATTTCGGCATTAACTGAGGGAAATGCAAGATTTAGAAAAGGAAAGAGACTTCGAAAAGTATCCCAGAAACCAGTATCAGTGAACATACGCCCAGGCAGCACTTCTCCGTTATATGGACTATAATGAATGACATCACCCTTTTCATCAATCTCATACAGTTTTCTCGGAAATAGCAAGGAGCGATAAAGACAGGTGTAGAAAGTACGAGTTTGATCAACTGTACCACCCTCAACTTCAATAGTCTTTAACACTTTATTCCAAGATTCTTTTCCTTTTTGTTTCACCTGATTAAAATCATCTGTATCCAGCTCTTTTAAATTTAACTCAGCCTGCTCATGACTAATAAATGAAGATGCAACACGCGCGTTCACCATCTCACCTTTTGTCGTACTAAACCCAATAACAGCACCGGTATGATCCGCTCTGTTTTCCAGTTTATTTAGACTCAATGTCTGGTTATCGAAAGTAGCATGAAAGGTAAATGGTTTATCGAACTCAATTACAAAGTAATTTTTAAAGTTATTAGGAACACCACCACTATTTTTTGTTGTATAACCAATGATTTTTCGTTCTATGGGAATAATTTTTATATATGATCCCATATCAAGTGCATCAATAACCACGAATGAATTTTCATTCTCAGGGAATGTGAAACGAAAAAAAGCTGCCCGTTCAGTAGGTGTTATCTCAGTAACAACATCATGTTCTGCTAGGTAAACACTATAATAATAAGGTTTAACTATCTCAGCTTTATGAGAAAACCAGCTTGCACGTTCCTCTTCACCAAAGAGTGGTTTACCAGTCACCGGCATTATAGAAAACTGCCCATAATCGCCAATCCAAGGACTAGGTTGATGTATTTGTCTAAAACCATTAATTTTATCACTTTCATAGGAATAAACCCATCCATCTCCCATCTTCCCTGTTTGAGGGGTCCAGAAATTCATACCCCATGGCAGGGCTATTGCCGGATAGACATTTCCATTGGATAACGAATGTTTAGACTGAGTACCAATCAATGGGTTCACCCACTCCACAGGATCAGTGACCTTTTCAACAATCTGTGCATAACTCGGTAGAAAAGAGAGCAATAAACAGATGATAATAATTCTATTCATAATTTAAAAATTACTTTGATTGAGTTTGACACTAGACCTTCTTTTGTTTTCCCCTTCTGTAAAGGAGGAAAAACTAATTACTGCATATCAGTCGCTGAGGGAGGCGGAGAGTCAACACCCCACTCTTTGTTTGGACGATCACCCATCTCAAGTACTAACACACCACCACTAATCAAATCATCGTGTGTAAACCAGGTACGATTCAACACTTCTCCATTCAGAGTGGCAGATTGAATATATTTATTGCTCCAAGAAGCATTTTTAGCCTCAACCGTGAATTTTTTTCCATTATCCAAATTAATTGTCGATTTTGTAAATATAGGGCTTCCTATTGTATACACAGGAATACCTGGTGTTACAGGATAAAATCCTAATTGTGAAAAGACTACAAAAGCTGTCATTCCACCACCATCCTCATCACCAGGAATACCCATCAGGTCGTTACGAAACCAACTTTCCAGCAACATTCGGATACGTTTCTGTGTTTTCCAAGGTTGACCAGCATAATTATAAAGGTAAGGAATATGGAAGCTTGGTTCATTACCCATTACAAATTGACCAACATTACCAGTAGCATCAGGATGTACCGCATAATATTGCCATTTAGGTAATTTTAAATCCTCTACAAATAGTTGATCCAACTTATCAATGAAAGGTTGATTACCACCAAACAGATCGATTAGATCTGAAACGTTATGACGAACATCCCAAATATAGGTCCAAGCATTGTTTTCATCATAATATGCCCTAGCTCCAATCCCACCTGAGAAAATGTAGTCAAATGGTTCTATAAATGCTCCATTCTTATCCTTTGGATGGAAAAAGCCTGTCTCTTTGTTGAACAGATTGCGATAGTTAAATGCACGGTTCAGGAAAAAGTTATAGTCTTCCTCTTTTTGCAAATACTTCGCCATTTGAGCAATACTCCAGTCATCATAAGATGCTGCCTGTGTAACGGCTACTGCATTTCTCTGTTCAAAATCACTAACAATAGAAACCGTTTCTTTTTCACCAGGATGGAGTGCTGGAAACCATCCATTTTTATGATAAAAGTCATCAAGCTCAGTTTTTGGAGCACGTCGCCAAGGAATCATGGTTTCGTTGAGAACTGAATTTTTCATTCCCTCGAATGCCTTCTCCACATCAAATTTTATCCCTTTACTCAAGGCATCTGCAAACATTACGGCAGCATGGTTTCCATTCATACAATGAGCATCACCGAACACACAAGGGAAGGTAGGCATCCACTTTTCTTCAGATTGTTCATACATCCTTATATATGATGCAAGCTTTTCTTCTTCTTGTTTGGGATTAAGAATAATTTGCAATGGATGCAATGCCAGGTAATTGTCCCAAATCCAGTCATCAGTCCAAAATGAAACCCCACCATCGTCATGTACTTTCCCGTCAAAACCGTTGTAATATCTTCCATCCTCAGAAATATTGATCATCCTTTCGTGTGCTCGGTAGAGTGAAGTATAAAATACTGTTTTCTGATCCTCTGTAGCACCTTCCACTTCAATTTTTCCCAATGTTTCGTTCCATTTGTCACGTGCTGCATCTGCCAATGCATCAATATCAAAACCTGTTACTTCATTGTTAAGATTTTTCTGTGCTTGTTCTACGCTAATATAGGATACTCCATAGCGAATGCGTACCTCTTTTGTATTTTCTGCAAAACGAGCATATATAGCCTTGTTATTATCTTTCTCTTTGAGTCCGCTCTCTACTGGATTCTGGTCAAATTCAAGATAGAAGTAATGTTTGGTCCCATGATAGATCTCATATCCATGCATGATATTATTCTCTGCTTTCAATTCGCCCTCGCCTGCAGTACGCAACATGACATATCGAGGGCCTTCGTTTTCATAGGTCAACGAGAAAATTGCAGAGCGCGCAGCAGGAGCAAAACGCGTCAAGATACCATAATCATCCAATAAGACTGAATAGTGATAAGGAGTAGATTCTTCGTGATCGTATCGATAATCTAGTTTTGTTGTCAATTCAGTCATATCTCCACAATAAGGCATCAGATAAAGTACATCACCTTGGCGATGTGATGGCACATTCAACGGAAGTCCCTTCATCCGGTCTGTGACAAACTCGGTATGAGCTGGAATCATACGGAGCATGCTGTTTGGAAGATGAGTAACCGGGAATGTGGGTACAAGAAGAATACTAATATTACCAATACGATTATTGACATAATCGATAGGTTCTTTATTCTTTTCCTTTGTAATTGATTGTTGGCAACCGGCAAGTATTATAGCCAACATAATTGTAATTAATAATATTCTCTTCATATCAAATTTTTATTTGGTATACAATAAATTAACGGGGAGTTTACAAATATTTTCTAAAACATAGCGATTGCCTTTTTTTGCCTCCTCAAAAAACAACATATCGGATGGGTAATAGTTGCCATTCTGATCCTTTCCTCTAAAAGAAATACCGGCTTCTATTGCACGTAATATTAAATGATAAGATTTATTTGTTTTAAGAGCCGCACTTACTGGTGCAACCAATCTGTCTTCTGGTCCTAGTTTACGATAAAGGTCACACCCAACACGAAATAAGGTATCTCCTAGACTTTTATTCCTAAATCGATGCAACAAGTCGTCAGTGTGATCCTCTAATTGTTGATGCGTAAATTCTTCAGGGTAAAGTGAGCGTAAAATATCTGCAGCTTGTAGCATTGTTTGACGAACTTCTAAAAGAATTTCATTATCATCCAATACTTCACTGATATATACTGCATCTGGATGAGCTTTAAATCCTAAATAAGCAGTTGTTGCATGGCCTAAATTATGGATAAACAACTTTCTATCTACCCAGGCTTTAATATTATCTTTTGGAGCCAAGAAAGGAACTTCAGGAAGAGGATTAATGAAGCTACTCCTTGAAACTATCAACGAGTTATAAGGTTCTGCAAAAACCTGCAATGGATCATCTTCTACATCCTTCTGTGTCATAATTGGAACCATTTTTCCAATACTAGTCTCAACCAAACCTACCAACTGCTTAATTGGATAATTATCCGGTAGATACTTCCTTAGCTCTTCTCTGATAAATATATCTGCATTACGCATGTTCTCAGCAATGATTATATCTAATGGTTCATCTCCATAATCATTACGTCGAGCAATTAAAGATCTAGCTATAATTGGAATTGCTTTTTGCAAACCTAACTGTCCAACTGAAAGAGAAACAATTCCAGCATCTTTTAATTCAAGAATTACATTCTCTTCGTCGTCAAGACAAACACCTTTTATATTTTCAATTTGAAGTGTTTCTTCGTTATCACCATCTTTAATAATTACACGGTAATGTCTTTCGCGATTCATCATGTCAATCAGTTGCTTGTTGATATCTACAAAAACAACTTCATAACCTGACCGGTTAAAAACTTGCCCGATAAAAGATCGTCCAATTTTTCCTGCGCCAAAAACAACAATTTTTTTTATTTTCATCAGACAGTATTTATCAATATAAACTTTTGCTTTCTAATTGAAGAAGATATTCGTTGAAGAAAGGTTCTATCAATTGTTTTTTCTCTCCTGGATTTTTCTCAAAATAAGTTCCTCCATTGTAGAAACATGCATAACCTCCCGAAACAACTCCCATGGCAATAGCTTTATCCATATCTATTTGGAGAGAGCGATTTTCTAGTAACTGTTCGGCAATATTTGCAATAACACCTCCAACAAAATTATCTCCACACCCTGTAGTATCACCAACTTTTTCAGGGTGTTTAATTATTAAATTTCTTACTTTCTCTGAAACTGGTTTACAACCTCTCGAACTCCCGAATAGCTGATTGTTAAATGCATATGAAAGCGGATTGGCTCCGTGAGTAATAATTATACCTCCAACACCTGCTTCTAGACAAAATGATAAAGCATCATCAATTATGTCCTTATCACTTAATCGGAGAGCTTCTTCCTTATCAGTAATTAGAAGGTCAATATATTGATATGACTTCATTGAAGAACCTAAAGGCCATGGCTTACTTGGATTCTTTTTCTCATTTAAGAAGTCGTATACAGTATTGACAATTGTTAGTGCACCATTATCTTTCGACTTTTTAAGCAACTCTAATAATGATTCATGTATATGGGGAACCAATGCTGTACCTCCAAAAACAACAATATCACTTTTAAAGAAGTCTTCATCTAAATCCTCGGGATAAAGATCCCATGCAGCACCAATATTATTGATAAATATACGCTCCCCATGCCCATGATCATAATTTGGATCAGAAAGTACATCAGTAAATGCAGTGTATTTATCTGAAATCTTATATTTACCTATTGCCAACGGAGTTTGTCGTAAGTTCTCATCAATAAAATTTGCCCCGTCATCTCTGCCTTTACTTCCGTAAAAGTAAACCTCAGCATTCATTCCGGCTAACATTTGAGCAGTGTGAATCAAGGAAACAATGGATGGTCCTCCAATATTTAATGTTACAGGAGGATTTCCGTTGGTGATCTGATCTCTTACTTTTAAATAGTCTTCACCTGAGAATTTCTCAAATTCGTCTCTGAGAACAAGTTTGCCTGGAAATAATCCTCCATCCCCTGGAGTTACTGAAAGGCATCTTTTGAATAATTCACTCGTAAAAGACACAGGTTTGTATAGATAATCAACCAATGCACATCCTGTTCCTGATATTCTAATTGTTTTTTTCATTATCCAAGAAACTTTTCATAATCTGACACCAACAAGTGGATGGGCTCTTCGTCTTCCTCTATATTAGGGAACCTACCTACTGTCTCATTAAATCGATTATCTGAAGTATCATCGTTTACTGCACTTACTTCTCCTACGAGGACTTTACCTTTTCCTGGTTCACCATAAAAGCGATGATACATTCCTTGTTCAAGGCAAATGCTTTCTCCTGGTTTTAGAATCACCTTACCTCCTGGTTCTTCTATTCTTTCTACACCATCAGTTTTCAACCGTACTGGTGTAGTTTCATCCAACAAATCATCGGATGTGGCATTGTATAACTCAATAACTAAATTACCACCACCACGATTTATAATATCTTCCATCTTTGACCAATGAAAGTGCATCGGTGTTTCTTGATTTTCCTCTACAATCATTATCTTCTCAGCATATGGTTTCTTATCAACGTTAAACTTTCCATTTCTTAATGTGAACAAAAACAAGCCTCTTTTATAAAAATCACCAGAGCCAAAATCAGTAATATCCCATCCCAACATGTTGTTCATTACTTCAGATACACTTTCTTTATTCTTTTTCCAATCTGAAAGTCCCCAATATGCCCAAGGTGGCAGATGGAACTGATGATCTGCTAAAAAATTCTTCGCGTCTACAATAATCCGATTTATTTCACTTCGTTTCATATTTTCAAAATTTATTAAGTAATTAGAATGTATTTAATTTATTGAACTTTTTTCTCATTAATAATCATTGAACAATACAACAAATATCCCATCAATAACAATAGGAGTCCCATTGCCACGGTTTGTCCAAAAGAATCGGCAGCCAATCCCATAAGTGGAAGTATTATAGCTCCACCAGCTACACCCATAATCAACAAGCCGGATATTTCATTAGCATTCTCTGGTTTACGTTTTAATGCATATGAAAAAATTATCGAAAAGACATTAGAGATTGCAAAGCCAACAATAAAAACCAGTGTTAAAATACTCCATACTTTTGTAGTGAACAGCATAATAATCAATGCTGGTATTGCAACAAGCATACTTATTTTAAAAAATCTTTTTGCAGAAATGGTTACCAATAATAATGCACCAATAAAAGTTCCTAACGTTCTTGAAATAAAATAGAGACTTGTTCCCAATCCTGCTTTTTCTAACGGAATATTACATTTTTCAATTAAATATTTAGGGATAGTTGTATTGAGTCCTACATCAATACCTACGACAAAAAGTATCCCTATGAAAAAAATAAGAATCATTTTATCTTTCAAAAGAGCGAAAGTATCACCTAATGATGACGTTTTTTGTTTTGTTTTTTCTTCAGTAATAGGGGTCAAAACTAACCATATCCCTGTTAAAATAGTCACTATACCGTAAATAAGGAAAACGAACTTCCAATCACCAAAACTCATTGCTGTCCAACTGGCAATGATGGGACCAAGAAATGCTGCAATAGCTTTAATAAATTGTCCCATCGTTAAACTACTTGTAAGGCGATCATCACTTATAACATTGGTTAACAATGGGTTAAGCGACACTTGAATTATTGTATTTCCTATTCCCAATAAAGCAAAAGCAAATAACATTATTGGAAAATTATATACAATTAATGGTACAATCATAGCTAACAATGTAAGTATCATGCTAATGATGACGGTACGTTTTCTCCCTATTTTATTCATTACCATACTAGTTGGTACTGCTAGTATAGCAAACCACAAGAATAAACTCAAAGGAAGAAGATTCGCTATTGAATCTTTCAGTCCGAAATCCTGTTTAACATAATTGGTTGATATTCCAACCAAGTCCACAATACCCATTACAAAAAAACAGCTTATAACAGGCAACACCTTTTTTAATGACATCTTGCTTTTCATAAATAATATTAAAATATTGTTATTATATCTATTAAAATATACATATATTCATCATGTAAAATTTGTATGTTCGTTTCAATTATAATATTTGGTATAAGTAAATTCTGTTTCTCCTCTGAAGTATTCTCCAGATGGAAGGACTTTTTTACAATTATTTCCTGAAAAGTGCAACAGATAGGATGAATTATATTCCGGTTTATCAACTACTCGTACCAATAAGGTAAAAAAATCACTATCCATCTCCGGAATTTCGACTGTTACTGTGGGACCTTCAACATTACAGAAATCATTAGAAGCAGGACAATCCCATCTCATTAAAAGCATCTCCTTATCATCATACTGTATGATTACTTCAATGTTTGATTTTTCAAGTTTTCTATAGGAGTCGTTCAACATGAATAAATCACAAGAAAAGACCCCTCCTGCACTCCACTCAAATTTCGGAATACGTGCACTGGCTAATATTGGTCGACATGCTTTAGTTACATGATAATATGCAGGCTTCACTTCGTTTGGCCAATTTATCAGGCTGTTATTCGCAGCTGTTGGCCATGGCTCTTGGTAGCACCAACTTAAAGCCATGCTACAATATGGCTTTTGTCGACGAGCCTCTTCATATATAAATTTCAACCCTTCACATTGTAAAAGCTGACTGTAAGCGACTAATTCTTCAATTGTTCTTATTGTACCAAAATAATGTTCAAGTGTAGGCATATCGAGCCAACTGTCAGCTTGCCATGAACCCATAGCATGATGGCTTTCCCATGACGTATTGCGTTTAGGAGGAAAAAGGTCATTAGTTGGGATGAAACTTTTCAACACTTCAATATTGGCTGCTCCGGGTACTGCAAATTCTGTGTATGCGGTGTAATTGGCACGTGCCATCCATTGAAACAAATCCTTATTCTTTTCTCTGTCGTAGAATATATAGTGTCCATGACCGATGCCGTAGAGTGGTGAAGTGTAAATGAAGGGAGTATATCGATCTAACTCATAACAAAGACTATTGAGCAAACGTAAGGCCAGCGACTGGTCAGTCATTCCACTCCAGCTGTTGAATAATTCATTACCTCCCGACCAAATAGCTAGACAAACATGTGTTTTTACTCTGTTAATAATTGAACGAGCTTCTTGCTCAAGGACCTTTAGATATTTCTCATCATCTGTATAGTTGTTACAAGCCAATGGAAACTCCTGCCATACCATGATTCCTAATTCATCGCATATATCATAAAATACCTCTTTGTTAGTGATACCTCCCCCCCAAACACGAAGTAGATTGAAGTTGGCCTCTTTTGCAAGAACTAGTTGTTTTCGATATAGCTCAGGGGTGATTAATCCAACGAATAACTCTGGGTGAACCCAGTTGGATCCTTTAGCAAATATTCGCTGGTTGTTGATTTCCAGTGATGCAGGTGCTACAGAACGAGTTTTTGGGAAACTGGATTCTTCCCGTAACTTTTCATTCATGACAAGTCGCACCTTGCGAAATCCAATCTTTTTAGTTTGTTGTTCTAATATTTCATTGTTCTGATCCAACAAATACAAATCACTTGTATATAAAGATGCAGAACCATATCCATTTGGCCACCAAAGGCAAATCTCTGGTAATGATTGATGGATGATACATTCGTTTTCTTGCAACGATATCAACTTTTCAACAATTCTTTTCCCAGTAGGATCTGTCAAAACCCATTTAATTTCTTTTCCTGCAATTTCGACACCATTCACCTCTAAGAATACATTTGCACTAGTTAGAGTTGCATTTAGGTTGTAGTCTACCTTCACATCGGACAAGCGTGATTTATTACGAACAATTAGTCCGGTTTCATCCCAAATACCACGAGTGACCAAACGTGGGTGCCAGTCCCAACCATAACTTACTGCAGGCTTTACACTTTCACGGGCGTTTTGGCGGTAAGTATCTTTTCCTTTTTCATAAGGAACTCCAATCGATGGGATTGGCATCACAATTATTTTCAGTTCATTTTCTGTCTCCAAATAATTAGTTATATCAATATCAACATATCTAAACATCCCTTCCTGTTCCCATATTTTTTGATTGTTCAAATAAATTTGAAATTGATAATCTATCCCTTTCGAAAAAAAGAACAACTGCTCTCCCCTTTTTAAAGATGGTTTCTTAAAATTGGTTTTATACGTAAAATACCAACTCTCCATCCAATCAAATTGGCGAAAGTTATCTCCATACCACCAAGGTTGAGCATAATTCTCACCCTTCATAATGTCCAACTGTACAGCTCCAGGAACCTGTGCTGTAAACCACCTATCAGGTTGCTCCAACATTTCCTTGTGGTAAGCTATAGACCATTCTAGTTCTTGGATTTGACTAGTCGCATTACGTGTATACATGCTAATTATGATTGTTAATAACAGAAGGTATTTGTTTTTCACATCCTTATAATTATTGTAACCAGATTTCTTTAATTGTCTCTTCCAGATTTAGACCTTGTGGAAAATCTGCAGTTCGAGTGTTGGAATGGCATTTTCTTACAAGACTATCTTTCCCTGTCAACATAATACGGCAAACGGGCATTTGTAAGAATCCATTAGAATCATTTTCTCTTATCCAATCATAAGCATACTTTAACCATTCATTTCTGTATGCTTCATCTTGCAGGCAGAACCATGTGATCTCATCATATCCCCAAACATAATGAGAATCAATGGTAGCTTCACCCGGAGTTTCACTCACTCCGAAATTATCAAACTCAACCAAATATGGTAGTGACTCACATTCCCATCCAGAAGGAGTAATTCCGCCTTTGCTCCGACCGTAAAAACTGTCTAAATAACCCATTTCCAGAACAGATTTTTGTGGTTTTTCAGGGATTTCTTTTATTCGTAAAGGAAAAGAATTGAAATCTAACAGACTTTTTCCATTAATTACCATCCCTCCAAAAGGTGTATGAGCATCTAGCAGTACCCATTTCCTACGAGCATTTTTTCTTGCATAACTTCGAATCATATCTAGCAGCTCGCCCCAGTGTTTGAAATTATTATCCTCCATTCCTATCAATGCAATCTGTCCCAAGTGAAGTGCTTCGCAACCAATTTTCAGGTATGTACCGGCAAGAAACAAAAACCATAGTTTAGTTTCAGTCTTGGAGATATCAGGAACACTAATTCCTTCACCCCAAAAATCTTTGTACTTACCATTACTATTTAGCATCTCATAATAATTGAAGTTGCGTTTTTCAAAAGGTAGATTAAATTCAATGAAAACCCATTCTGGTATACCTATACTGTTCACCTCCGTGCTGACAGCTTCAAAAATTGCAGCCTGAAAAACAACATCTGGGTCGGTTTCATGCACTAGAGTTGTCAGTTTCTTGGCTTTATCTAAGAAATCGGGAGTATTAAAAACACTTTCACCACCCCAACGATATATAGCTCGCCCAATGAATTTTGCTCCAACATTCTGAATCAGTTTTACATCTCTTTCTTTGTCTGGATAAAAACCATCGTTACAATAGGGGTCAAATGTTAAGAATTCAGACATCGTTACAGACCGGTGAAGATAAGATTCAAGGTTTTCTCTCGATATACCTGTTTCATCAAAATAATACTTCGAACTCTGATGAAATTTACTACAAGAACAAAGCAATATTGTTAAAGTGCAGAAGTATATAAAATTAATATTTCTTATCATTTCCTTTATGTGTAAATGTAATCCCAGTAATATCGGCTTTATGGCTCACTTTTGAAACGATCATTTAGGAGTAATTTCAAATTTATCTGAATATCACTGAATGTGATATTCAGATAAATAAATTCTAGGTTTCTACGTATATTTCTATTCTTTAGTAAGAGATTAATGCTTCATTTTTATCAAAACATCCATTTACATGTAAAGTTGCCTTTTTATTATGAATTGTAAATGGTTGATCTGAAACATAATTTCTCATTCTACATCCAAAAAGTGAAACAGTTGTTTTTTTATCACCTTTAATTATCATGTAATCCCATGATTGTTTTTCATCGACTGTAGTTAATGCAGGGTTTAAGCCAGAAAAAGATTCAACATTTGTAAACGAAGTATGACCTTCCCCCTCAATTATGATTGGGTGAATATTTTCAATTTGTTCTCCGGTATTAGCAATTATAGATCCCTGAGCAATCTGCCAATTTCTATTGAATGTGTTATTCCCTTTTTTATAAATACCAACAGCAACGCAGTCAAGATTGAAGTTCGTTAATTGACCATAAGTGTCACCACCCAAGAAAATACCACCATAAGTACCAAATGTGAAAATATCTATCATTTGGGCATTATCTGTGTGATTAATTGAATAAGCGAAGGTTTTATTTGCAATTACAGCATCTACAACAGCTGGTGAGTATTGACCACCTATAAATCTTTGTACAGCGGGATTTACATGACAATGAAGCAATCTAGGTATATCATAACAATAATCTATTCTTATGAATTCTCCGCTTAATGGATATCCATAACAGTGCTCAAAGGTCATTAATTCGCATATATATTGTGGATCACAATTAAAATCCATAGCCAAATATTCACCGTAAAAGGTGAGACATGATAAATACACGCCCTGAGTTGAAGATGTTTTAGATGTTTGTATAGTTGCAGGATAAGGTATTATTTTCAATGGGTCCTTGATCGTTTGTTCTGGGTACCAAAACTGAATCCCCTTAATTTGTGTCGCAGATTCAACAGTGATGAATACATTCTCTTTGTCTGTGATCTTGAAAACACTTCCAACTGGTGTACCTTTCTTATTTGGGTTAATCGTACCACGTGGAGTCGGACCGTGTACACCAATTAGTGATACATTTTCTTTAAGTATAATACCTCCATCCATTGGATAAGGTTCTTCAGATGGATCAACAAATAATGCAGCTCCCCTTTCTGAAGCCCAATTAATAGCTTCTTGTAGATTTTTTTTATTGGTTTGTGGACTATTCTCGGGCAGAACATTAAATTCACGAATACTTATGTAAGAATTTTCATTTGAATTAATTGTAGATAATTGTTTACAACTACAAATAAAAACACACAAAAAAATTATCAAACAAATTTGCTTATTCTTTTTCATTTCAAATAGATTTGATTGTATAAAATTGTTTTCTATATTCATTTATAAATATCTTTAAAACATTATTTATCTGCACATTAAGAAGTACAAAGTGAGAATTGCTGGTACAATAAATATATATATTGTTAACTCTATCCGGAATTACATATCAAGGTAAACTAAATAGGTTTTCGTACTTATCAAAACAACCATCAGCATAAATAACAGCGTGCTCATTTCGTAGAGTAATCGGATTTTCTGAAGCATAATTTCTCATTCTACATCCATGCATAGAAATCGTCAGTTTTTTATCACCATCAACTAACATAAAATCCCATGAGTTATTTTCTTTTACTGTAGTTAATGCTGCATTAGCTCCTGAAAACGCTTCTACATTAGTTATTGAGGTATGACCTTCGCCTTCTATAACAAACGGGTGAATATCCTTAACATCATTTCCAACATTTGCGATGATGGAACCTTGCGCTATTTGCCAATTTCTATTGAATGTATTATTCCCTTTTTTATAAATACCTATCGCTACACAGTCTAGATTGAAATTAGTTAATTGCCCGTAAGTATCACCACCCAGATAAATACCACCGTAGGTTCCAAAAGTGAAAATATCAATTAACTGTGCATTATCAGTATGATTAATTGTATATGCGTATGTCTTTTTCGCAGTTACAGCATCAACAACAGAGGGTGAATACTGACCTCCAATAAAGCGTTGTATTGCAGGATTAACATGACAATGTAATAATCGTGGGATATCATAACAATTATCAATACGAATAAATTCACCACTTAGTGGATATCCATAGCAATGTTCAAAAGTCATTAATTCACATGGATTTTCTCTAGGAGTGTTAAAATCAATCGCTAAATACTCGCCATAAAAAGTAAGACAAGATAAAAATACACCTTGTGCACTACTCGTTTGGGAAGCTTTAATTGTGGCAGGATATTGAACGATTTTTGCAGGATCATTGATTGTTTGATCTGAATACCAAAACTGT
>JBAZIG010000013.1:0-16040 GCA_041651955.1 Minisyncoccota bacterium
AATCCTGGATTTTGCCACATGATTGTTTCATCATTGTAGTTAGCCAATTCTTGTGCAGGGATAGCATATAGTTTGCGTTCATTACTACCCATCTTGTAAAGGCCACCTTGATTTTCATCCAATTTTAGGAAGTTATCCATTACTTCCAAAGCAATATCCCAACGTACGAGATCCCACCAGCGCAAGCCTTCGAACGCAAATTCAACACGACGCTCTTGAATAATTGCTTTACGAAATGCTGCCTGATCAGGAGTAGTAGCCTGTGTTAATGGATCCAAACCTGCACGTTTACGAACGCTATTTAGTAAAGTAAAAGCCTGACCATTTGCTACATAACCAGCTTCGTTTAAACACTCAGCATACATCAAGATAACATCAGTATATCTAATAATAGGCAGGTTTATTGCAAAGTCGTTGTTATTTACAGGTTCAGCTGTATAATGTAACCATTTACGAATAAACCACTCTGTACGAATGCTACTACCTACAGTAATATTAGTAACAACAGATACCTCTTTACGTAAGTCTCCTTCTTCATACGCATTGATCATATCTGAGGATACTTCTAAGTATGCAGATGCGCCAGAAAATGGAATAAGATCACCACTGTAGCCTTCAGGCAAAAAAGAGTTAGTTAAAATATTACCTTCGCCCAAACCACCATTCATAAACTGAACTTCCCATAAACGTTCTGCTGTATTATCGAAAGCATCGTCAAAACAATCTACATAGTTTTCAGCCATCTTATATTTACCAGAATCAATAATTTCCTTCAAATAAGGAGTAGCACTTATGTAGTTTGACTGAAACATATATAAGCGAGCAAGACCACCCATCGCAGCATATTTAGTGACTCTACCAAGATCCTTGCCTGTCCATTCTGGTGGAAGTAGAGAGATAGCAGTCTTATAATCATTTTCAGCAAAAGCAAATGTTTGCGCTTGAGTAGAACGTGGAATTTTCAAAGTTTCAGGGGTTGAAAGGGTTTTATCAATTAATGGCACACCACCAAATGAGGTTCCTAATGTATAGTATGCCCAAGCACGGAGTGCTAATGCTTCGCCCTTGATATAGTCACGAGTGTTGGCATTCGTAAATTCCACATCATCAATTCTATCCAGAATAGCATTGGTTCTGTAGACCATTATGTAAAGTGAAGACCACATACCCTGAATTACAGAGCCAGTAGCATTATCAAGAAACTTGTCGTTTTCATCGACATAACCTGCCCCTACGACAGTTTCATCACTTCTTGTGATAGAAGGCCGGAATACACCACCAATGGCACTAAATAGCCCTTGCTGTTGTGCATAAACACCTGCAATTGCAACTTCAAAGTCTGATTGAATCTTATAGAAAGTATTAGCAGAATATTCTGACTGCGGCTCTTCGGTCAAAAAATCATCACAGCCAATAAGTGAAAAAGCCATACAGAAAACCGAAAGCGTTATTGATTTAATATATTTTTTCATGTCTTTTAATTCTATTTTTTACTTAAAATACTAAATTAACACCCATAATAAAACGGCGACTCAATGGATATGTACTATAGTCTGAACCCATTCTTGTAGCACCACTACCATTTGTATTAGACTCAGGAGTAAAACCTGGGTAGTCTGTAAATGTATATACGTTGTCAACTGATGCATATATCCTTCCACCTTTTAACAATGTCTTTTGGAAAAGATTCTTTGGAAGCGTAAAGCTAAGGGTTATGTTCTTTATACGCAAGTAACTTGCGCTGTAAATACGCTGATCATCAACCATGCCACCACCTGCTTGACCGAAAGGATTAGCCGTTTTTCCATCCCATGACATATCAATACCATGTTGTTTAATGTAATCTGCAGGAATTGGATTTTCACCAGTTCCATATTTTGCCTCATAATCTATTTTGTAACTCGTTAACCAATGCCTATATACGTTGCGGGTTGAACTACCCATATCGTTGTGACGTGCACCAATGTAAAGAATTTCTCCACCTAATTGTCCTTGTAATAATGTACTTAACTCAAAGTTCTTGTAGCTAAATTTGTTTGTGAAACCATAAATCAAGTCAGGAAAGTTATCACCACAAACAACCATATCTGCAGAAGTAATACTTCCATCACCATTCTGATCTACATACTTAATATTTCCTTCTTCCTGTCCTGCCAAGATTGGTACCAATGCTTTACCATTTGCATCGAAGTAGTCAGCAGTCAAAATACCATCTGATTTATAAGCCACGAACTGACTAAGAGGTTTGCCTATTTCTGTGCGATATTGTTGCCCCCAATTAGTTTTGGTTATTACTTGTTGACCACCCATATCGGTTACTTCATTTTTGTTATGAGAAAAGTTCAAATTGGTAGTCCATTTGAATGCGCCTTTATTTATATTGTGTGAAGTAATATCTACTTCAATACCTGTATTACGTACCGAGCCGATATTAGTTGTATAAGAGTCGAAGCCGGTGGTATAAGGAACAGGCATGTTAAATAATAGGTTGTCAGTATCATTGATATAGTAATCAACATTCAACTGCAAACGGTTTCGAAGAGCAGAGAAGTCGAAACCAAAATTCAATGACTTGGTAGCTTCCCACTGTAAGTCTTCGTTAGGCATGTTTGAAGGTGCAGCACCTGTAACTAAATTATCTCCCCATGATGTGTTGTATGTGCCTAAAGCAGCTACTGATGGATAGTTGCCGCCCATATTGTCGTTGCCAGCCTTACCCCACGCAGCGCGAAGTTTCAACAACGAGATCCATTTTGCATCTTTTAGAAAAGCTTCTTCGTTAATTTTCCACCCAGCCGACACAGATGGGAAAGTTCCCCATTTGTTGTTACGCCCGAAGCGAGATGAACCATCGCGACGAACACTAGCTGTCACCAAATATCTCTCATCAAAGTTATAACTTAAACGACCAAAGAAAGAAGCATTAGTGTATGCATCTCGTGAAGTAGAGGCAGTAGTAGGCGTTGAAGCTAAATTCAATGTGGTTAGGTTTTCGTATGGCCAACCGGTAGCTGCTGCACTAATTACATAATAATTTTGTTTTTCAGCACTTTGACCTAATAAGAAATTAAAGATATGCTTTTCCGCAAAAGTCTTATCGTACGTTATCGTGTTCTGGATCACCCAGTTATCTATTCTATAAGCATTGCTATTTCCATCAGGTCTGTAACCGTTTCTGTTAAGATTACCGGGTAAATAATACTCATATTTTCTTGCGTCATAAGTATTACTGTACATAGATTTGAATACCAGATCTTTAATTATATTGTATTCTCCCCAGATTGACGCATTTAAACGAGTATATTCATTTTGGTCTAATGTGTTTTCCAAGCGTAACACTGGGTTAGGAAACGTTTCACCTATTTCAGCATTTGATGGCATACCTTTATCACGGGTTGCTTCGTCAATACCAATCAATGGTGACATCATCAGTGAATGATGTACAGGAGATTCCTTACCTCCGCCACCACCCATGTTTTGTACGGAACGTGAGACACCCAAATTCATGCCTACTTTAAGTTTCTTGCTAATATCCATGGTAGCATTCAAGCGAGTATTCAGTTTAGTATAGTCTGTGCCGACAATAATACCTTCCTGGTTCAAATAACCTGCAGATAAGAAAATACTTCCTAAATCACTTTTAGCAGAGGCAGAAGCCTGATACCTTTGAATTGGAGCTGTTTGAAGAACGGCTTCCTGCCAATTTGTAAAGTTTTGAGTTGTTGTCCACCAATCAGGAATTTGGTTATCCGCTTTTCTAGCTGACATAGGATCTTTCATCGAACCTCCATCCCGCAGATGGTTAACGTTTCTTATATACATTACTTGTGCAACATATTCTGGACCAACCATAAGATCCATTTTTCTTTCTGCATTCTGGAAGCCATAATATGCATCGAAAGTGAAAGATGGTTTACCTTTACCTTGTTTAGTTTCAATCAAGATAACACCACTTGCACCACGAGAACCATAGATAGCTGTAGAAGAAGCATCTTTCAAAACCTGGATAGATGCGATGTCTGATGGATTGATATCACTCATATTGTCGCGAGGAACACCATCAACTACATAAAGAGGATTACTTGTACCATTGATGGTATTAACACCTCGGATACGAATGGAAAGTTCACTACCAGGTACACCTCCACCGCTTGCTGCAGAAGTTACACCAGCCAATTGCCCCTGAAATGCTTCTCCAAGAGTAGCAATAGGACGATCTTTCATTGACTCCTCAGAAATTTTTGAAACAGAACCTGTCAAGTTTGACTTTTTTACACTACCATAACCTACTACTACCACTTCTTCTAATGCCTGATTGTCTTCTTTTAATGTAGTTATAATCTCCTTAGAATCTACAGCCTTTATAGTTTCGGTTAAATAACCAATATATGATATCTGTATTGAACTTCCTTTGGCTACGATTAAAGTCCATTTTCCATCAAGGTCAGAAATCGTACCATTAGTAGTACCCAACTCCGAGATATTTGCGCCAATTACAGGATCATTATATTCATCAAAAATAACACCTGATACAGTAATTTTATTAGCTTGTTCAACGATTTTTACGGTTTCCGTAGAAAATTCTACATTTGCAGTAGATGCAACCGCAGAGAGCGAAATTGAAAGTAGTAGCATACACATTGCTATTATCTTTCCACTTGATACAATTTTTTTTAGGAAAGAATAACTTTCCAACTCCTTTAAATTAATTAAATTCATGAATTTTTTATGGTTAGAGGTTTAATAAATAGTGTTCATTCTCTAGTCTTTGATGTTTATAGTTCATCAATCTTTTTTGTTTTGTAAATTTACTTATCTAGTTTACTTCATAGGCAATATTTTTTTAAGGATTTAGACTATAATATTTTTTAATTTTAAAAGCTAACACCCTATATACTGCTTTATTAATACTGCTCTACATCTTCAGCATCATCAAACACGTATGGAGGTCGAAAGTCATGTGCTTTCAGTTTATATTGCACATTTTTCATAATGAGTCCTCGCACGTGGCGTACGAAAATACCATAGGCTGGTAGTTCCCCAAACATAGAGAATTCCGGGTATTTTGAGATGTTTTCCGGAATTTGTGAGACTCTACTCAATGGTACATAGGCCACACCTTTACTTGCTCTACCGGGACAGAAAACTTCGATGTTTTCTAAAGTTACGTTTTCCACGTAATGACCTGGAATACCTGTGATAGAACTAGGAATAGGATTATGAAAGAAACTTAGAGCCGGTCCACGCATATCATAATTAATATCTGGAGCACCAAAAGGAATGTCTACATACAGATTCCGAATTGTTACATTCTTTAAAGTACCTGGTTTTTCATTGTATCTATGTCCCAGACGAATAAAGATGGCATTACCTGTGTTTTCAGCATGTATATCTTCTACTAATACATTATCTATATGTCCACCATCAACACACTCTATCGCAATGGCAGAACGATATGTGTCTCTTATTTTAATGTTACGAACAACAATATTCTTGAATCCACCCCATGAAGCTGTACCCAACTTTACGGCACTAGCACTGCTGATAATTTCGCAATCTGAAATCTCTATATCATCATTATATAAACCTGTATGATAAGACTTTAAACAGATACCATCATCAGCCGAGTTAATAAAGCAATGAGAGATTCGCACTCTCTTTGAATCTGTAACATCAATACCATCATTATTCCAGTAAGCGCGGTTCTCAAAATTAAGATACTTCAAGGTGAGGTCGGTGCACAAATCAAAAGACAGTCCCCAACAAGCACTATTCTTTAGCTGCAAGCCTTCAATACGAATATTTTCGCTATTCGAAACGAAAAATAGTTTAGGCCGAGCTGTCTCATTTGGACGGTTTAAGCGAACAGTATAGTTAGGATCTACACGTTCTCCAATGTGATGAAGGCTGTCAATGTTAAGTGCCAATTTCCTACCATTTCCGTCAATAAGCCCCTCACCAATTACCTCAATATTCTTTACTTTATCTGCAACAATTAATGCCAATGCTGAATTGTCCTTTCCTTTTGTTTCTTCTAGTGCGTAGTAGTCATAAGGGTTTACACTACCTAATATAACTGCATCTTTTTCTAATTTAAGTGTTACATTAGACTTAAGAACCAATGTACCTGTCAGATATTCACCTTTGGGGAACACTAAACTTCCCCCATTCTTTTGGGCATGACAATAATCAATGGCTTTTTGAATAGCCTCTGTGTTTAATGTCTGTCCATCTCCTACAATATCCATTTTTGTAGCCAAAACTACTTTTTTTGCTTGTGCTGTCAAGCAAAAAGTCCAAAGCACAAATAGTGATAAAAAGTAATGTACAATTGTTTTTTTCATATGTTTTTAATTTCCTATTATTTAACTTATTGGTTTACTAATAGAAGGATGGGTATCGCCTTCGCTAGATCCCCATTCTTTATTAGGTTTAGGACCCATTTCAAAAACGAGTGTACTTCCACTCATAACATCATCGTGATGAAGCCATGATTTTGTATATGGTTTGCCATTCAGAGTTGCAGACTGAATGTATATATTCTCAGGAGAGTTATTATTGGCTATTAAAGTAAATACCTTCCCATCTGGCAAACTAATAGATACTTTATCAAATGATGGGCTGCCAATCTGATAAGTTGGCATGCCAGGGCATGTTGGATAGAAACCTATAGCTCCAAAAATGTACCAAGCAGATAGCTGCCCACAGTCCTCATTCCCTGGAAGTCCACTTAACTCATTGGTAAAATTGTTTTTAATTAAATCTCTAATGATTTTTTGAGTCTTCCATGGCACACCAATATAATTATATAGGTAGGGTGAATGCATTGAAAACTCGTCTCCCACGTAATAGAAATCATTTTCAAAGAAATAATCCAGTTGTTCTTCTAACTTTTTGTTACTTCCCATAAAGTTAGCCAAACTCTGTACATCATGCGGAACGAAAAAAGTGATATTTCTGTAATAAGTTTCCCGATCCCTATCAGTACCTCTTGACCAGATGCTGACAGAAGTATCTTTCGGATCTCTCCATGTTCCATCGCTATTCCTTCCTCGTATCAGCTTAGTTTCAGGATCAAGTACATTGATATAGTTCATGGAACGTTTCATTAAATTTTCGTATAAATCTTCGCGCCCCATACCCTTGGCTACCTGTGCTATACAGAAATCATCATATGAGAATTCCATCGTACGAATTGTCGACTCCCCATGCTTGTCAGTTGGAACATATCCTAACTTGATATAATCCTCTATACCTACACGAGCCTTGTAAAGACCTGTGCCCGGAGTTGTAGCATTCTTCATCATTGCTTCCAAAGCTTTATCTAAATCATATCCTCTTACACCTTTTACATATGCATCGGCTATAACAGCATCGCCATGAGTTCCATGCATAATATTTGAATATCCGGGACTTGGCCATTTTGGAATCCATCCACCTTCGTCATAGGAGTTTAGCAGTGCGGTAATCATATCGTTTACTTTGTCAGGAGTTAGGATAACTAAAAGTGGGTGTAATGCACGAAAGGTATCCCAAAGTGAAAAGTCTGTGTACATCATACCCGGCATAATTTTGCCATTAAACGCGCTATAGTGATATCCGTCTTCTGTTATACTGCGAGGTAATAAAAAAACTCGCTGCATTGCAGTATAGAAAATTTCTTTATTTTCTTCTGATGTTTCTATCTGGATTTTACTGATTGATTCATTCCATACTTTTTTTGTTTCTTCAGCAATCTGATTAAAGCTCTTTGAGCCTATTTCGTTCTTCAAGTTTTCCCTAGCTTGATTAAAGTTTATGAATGAAGTACCGACCTTGAGTTCAACAATCTCATTTTTTTGAGTTTGAAAAGAAACACGCACAGCTGATGCCTCGGAGCCTTTTCTAGCTATGTCTTCTAGTTGTTTTGTAGTACGGCTTTCAGGTTCCAGGCAAGCAAACCTCAAACTAGCTAGCCTTGTGTTTTCAACATATTCAATTTTGATATCACAAGTTTCTCCTTCTTTTAATTCTATAGAGTATAAGTCTGGCGCAGGTCGGTGTGTCTTCTGTGAATCAATTACATTTTTGCCATTAACAAAAAGTCTTGTATAATCATCTGTTATCAAGTAGAAAATATGTTTTCCTGATTTTCTAGCTTTAAATTTCCCTGTGTATCTTACAGAAAAATGATCTGCTTGGATTCCGGGAGCAGGAGATTCCTCCCACTCAAAGTTTACATCTTCGTCAATTCTTACATGACTAGGAGTTCCTTCAAAGTTTTTATTATTGAAAAATTCACCTTTAAACCCGTCTTCAAAAAATAATTTATTATCTGAAAATACAGGTTCAGGAACAATACCAAATGAATCAAATGATTTGCTGAATTGTACTACAAAATAACATGCAAATTCTCTACCTGTATAACCCTGATTGCCTACACGACCTGCATTGGTAATATATCCTTCGATTTCGTTCCGTTCAGGAATAACACGAAAGTAGTTTTCATACTCGCTACGCGCATTATCAATAATAATATGTGATTGTTTAGATTCTGGATAAGTAAATCTCAGGTATCCAGACTTCGATACTCCGGTCAGTTCAGCTATAATATTATAGTCTTCTAATTCTACAGAATAATAATATGGTTTAGCTACTTCTTTATCGTTAGAAAACATGGAGGCACGTTCATGGACCCTTTCCATTAATTCCCCAACTGTAGGCATAATGGTAAAAGAACCATACTCTGACATAGCGGCACCGTTTGGATAATGACTGGCACGAAAACCATGAATTTTCGGATGTGACGAAAAATAACATCTATCTGTTGTTGCTGTCTGTGGTGATAATTGTGTCATGGCATTTGGAGTGCCTACGCCAGGATAAACAAATCCCAAAGGTTCTTCCGGACCACTTAGAGTTGATTTCCCCTTCCAAACCTGTGTTCCAATCCTAGTATCAACATAATCCACTAATTGTGAATTCTTTTTACTTGCCTTTTCTTTATTCACCTCTGTACAGGAATAAATCAGAAAAGACAGTAAAAGTAGAATGCTAATTTTTTTTACAATGTCCATAGTTTATCTGTTTTTATTTTGTACTCATTGATATTATTATGACTCCTAAAATAAGAAAGCACATACCACCTGCCATTTTAATTAAAGATGCTTTAGAAGCATTTTTCCATTCTCCCATTATAATTCCGGCTACATTGCTTGCTAAGATGGCTGTTGCTTGCATGATAGCCCATCCAATAGAAGCTGCATGTTCACCCATAAAATTGCAGCCCATACCATATAAAAGAATACTTCCATACCAGAGAATTCCAGCCATTGCTGCCCAAAGATAATTAGAGAAAGTAGCTCGTTTATATAAAGCCATTGTCTTATTCTTTTTCAATAGAAAGATACACTGTAGGGCATTAACTATAAATCCTGTAGTAAAAATCACTGCCCAAGTTGCGTTCGCTGAATATATACTCTCTGCTCCTAATTGAATAGCTGTATCTTGTAAAGGCTCACCAAAGACAAACCCGAAGTTAATCATGGGCCCAAAGACACCAGCTAAAATACAAATAATTAATCCCACCTTAAAGTTAGACCCAGGCTTATTACTAGCTTTGTCTTTTCCCTTACCTGCTATGGCATATAAAATAATACCTGCCAATATAACTAGAACACCTAATGGAATATTGTAGTAAGCTGGGTTAAGTAAATCAGAAGGTGAATTAATCAAGAAAGGAACAATGGTTCCGATGGAACTAATTAACCCTTGCATAATAGGAATAGCCAAAGAAACTCCCAGAAAGTCGATTCCTTTACCAAACAATAAAGCACTAATTCCCCAAATAACACCAAATGCAGCAATAATAGCTGTAGTTGATAGGTTACTAGAATATACTGCAAATACATTAGGTATGGTGAAATATACAGCAATGAATGGACATATAATTAATGCCACCATACTCCATATAAGCCAATTATTTTCCCAAGCCCATTGTTTATTCCGATTGAATGGTGTTGAGAATATTCCTGAAAAAGTTCCAGAAATAAGGATGAATAAAAAGCCAGAATAAATACTTAGTTCCATATAATTAAGCAAATAATTGTTTGACTGCATTTTGCAATTCTAGCTGTTTGTCTGCAGACAGGTAATAGAATTCAAAATCGCTAACATGGGTGTTATCTCGTTCTACGATACATACTTTGCTCCCTTTGTACATGGCTATTTTATGCCATGTGTTTTTAGGTATATTATAAATTATACCAGGTTGCATGTCGATTAAATCGTATTCAATTACATCGCCTTTAATATCAGCTGCTATCAAAACAGCTTTTCCAGCAAGTAAAATAAATACTTCGTCTGTTTTGTAATGGATATCCAGCTTATCTATCCGTTCTAGCGATTCAGCTTCTGCATAATTTAAGAATGCAACTTGCCACACTTCGCTGATTAATGAAGGATTGTATCCTTCATTCTCATATTGGTATAATTCTATCAGCTTCATCTTGTAAATAAATTAATTCTCTAATAATCTGTCAACTACTGACTGTCGAAATTTTGGAGATAACATTGAGAAATAAGCAGTAAATCCAGTCACTCTAACCACTAACTCTGGATAAGCAGATGGATTCTTATGTGCTTTCAAAACGGTATCTTTATCCATGATATTTACATTTATCAGGGTACCTCCTAATTCTACGTGAGTCTTAATGATCGACTCAATAACTTCGATATCCTTTTCTTTAGCAAAAGAAGGATCCAACTCCCACTGCATTGGAGCAGTATTTCCATAACCTGGCTGAATTTTTGCTATAGATGAGGCTAAAGCTAGTGATGCTCCATCGACAGTAAATCCGGGAACCGGATTTGCACCGTGAGCAATAGGTTCTCCTGCCTTACGACCGTTAGGAGTAGCTTGAACTTTTTCACCAAACTCAACAGTATTAGCCCAAGAAAAGAATCCAGGTATAAATGTATAAATGTCTTCAGTTTGTTTTCTTACAAGTTCAACAAATAAATCTCTGATTTTTAGCGCCCATTTTTCTCCTAATGAACCTTCGCATCCATAATGCTCGCTATTCTTCAAAATATTTCTAGTTATTTCACCGCCCTCACATGTGTAGTTTGAATCTACTGCTTCAATTACAGCTCTCCAAGTCAGTCTGTTTTCATTTTCAATTCGTTGCTCTAATGCTGCAAAAGAATCAGCTGCGATAGCCAATCCGGCACCATCAATGGCTAGATTATAAAAAGCTGCTCCTCCATCTGAAACATCTTTTCCTTTTTCTAATGGTCCATGACTCAGTAAGTTTAGTAATAGTTCCGGTTCGTTATATTTCTGATATTTTAAATGATGCCTGATACCATCAGCAGCAGTCTGTACTGCTATGCTGAGGTGGTTTTGAAAAAGCTTCCACAACAAACCTGTAGAATAGTTACTGGTCTGCTCTACCATTTCCAAATAAGCTACTTCAAAAACTTTGGCCATATTTATTTTAACCAAATCATTTAATGTATATTCCAATCCAGGTAATGACATCCAGTTGCAACCTACAGCAATTCGTTGTCTTGCCAACTCTGCACTATATCCGTTTTTCATAAAACCATTGACTAATGCTTTATCACCAGAAAATCGTGGCCAACCATTCTTGTTTTTTACCAGATATTCAACTGATTTTCTGAGTAGGTTCTTATCCAATCCGTCATATACTCTAACAGTAAGGTTTAATGATGTATTGATTATGTCAGCAGCTTCAAGGATTAAAAAAGAGATACGCGAAGTTTGATCTATTCCATCTTTGTCGGGTCCTCCCAGTTGCCAATATATGGGATCATTAATTAAAAAGCATCCTAAATAGTAGATAGCCAAATCATCAGTGATTCTGCCTTCTTTGAAATCCTTTTCGTAATATGGTTGCAATAATGCATCAATTTGGCCACCTGCACCATCTCTGTTATAAGTACGTGATGCCAAATGAAACCAGATAATCCACTGGCATGCTTCACGTAGGGTTCTTGGAGGATGATTTTTCACCCACTTATTAGTCTCCGCCATTCCAATCAGATTTTCTTTTTTAACTTTATCTTCTTCTGCATCAATCATAGCTTCAATTTTATCAATATGGCGCTGTATCCAGCCTTGAACAGCCTTTATAGCTCGAATATGAAGATTATAAAAATGTAGCTGTTCCGGAGTATTATTGATTTCTTTATATTTTTCAATCTTTTCAATCAAGCCATTCCATCCTAAGGTTAATCCCATCTTGTAGTCTGGAGCAAAATGCGCATCATCACCTATTCCGCAGATAATGTTGTATTTTTCGATGTTTGGTTTTAAAAAATCATAGGAATATTTAGGATTCCATTTGTTTTTTCGCATTTTCGACATAAAATACATCCATCTACCTGCGAAAGCATCATTGGAATCAACATAAACCGGATGCACAGCCATTAGGCTGCAGAAATTGTCAGTCCAAGCATCAAAACCATAAAAAGAACCATCTTCATGGTTTGAGATGATGTTCCATAAATCAGCTGGAGGAACAATACGACCATAGTCGTCTTCATCCAAAATACCTTCTTTTTTGATTTTTTCTTTCGTTTGCTCCAGTTTTTTGGCACGTAAAGCCTTTAGTTTATTCTCTAATAAGATATCCATATATAATAGGTTATATTTTGTCAGTCACTAGTGTCCCGTTATATTAATGTTTATTATTAGTAAGTGTTTTATATTTAATAATATGCGTCCTGAAATTCTTGTACATGATTTGAATTGGGTACTTTTGCGTTTCCCGTCAAATAGCGTACGACATGAATTCCTGCAAAACAGTTATCTCCCTTAATGACCAGACTATTCGTCTGTGCGTTCTTGCTTTTAGCATTGGCCAAGAAAAAGTTGCACATCGAAGAACCTTCACTTTATATAATTTCTGAAACCATAGGAACTATGTTGTTTGAGAAAACACCGATACGTGTATTGTTTAACAAACCAAATTTAAATCTCTCGTCTGACCGTGGTCAACTCGAACTATTTCGAGACCTCAAACCTTAATGGGGAAGTTGTGTTTGTCGGTATATTATTTAATTCCTCCAGACGTTGTGTTGATAAACATTCTTTACCCTCTAATTCATTTTTCATACCTAATGATTCGTACTTATTGAATCCTAATGTATGAAAACCTAGTAATTCATAAGATAGGGTATTGGAAAACGGAGCCAATAACTGGCATATATTTCTGATTTCTTCCTCCGTATCATTTATTTCAGGAATAACAGGCGTTCTTACAAGTAAGGATACACTCTTTTCACTTAGCTGAGTGATATTCTTAATAATTACCGTATTCTCAATTCCTGTCCATTCCTTATGCTTTTCGCTATCGTAAATTTTAAAATCACACATCCATAAATCAGTCAGTGGAATTAGTTCTTCAATAACCTCCCAGCCTAATGACAGATTTGTTTCTATAGCCGTATGAATATGATTCTTTTTACAATGAGCTAAAAATTGTTTAACAAAATCTTTTTGCAAGAGAGGTTCACCGCCTGAGATGGTTATTCCTCCTCCTGAAGAATTGAAATAAGGCACATCCTTTTTTATTTCCTCCCATAAATCATTCACAGTAACCTCCCTCCCTACCATTGACAAAGCCTTGGTACAACATGCTTCTACACAAATTCCACATGAGACACATTGGCGATAATCGATAGCTATGGAAGAAGAAGTTATACTGATTACCTGATTAGGACAAACTTGTACACATTTATAGCAATTAATGCATTTTTCCTGAATATACTGTAATTGTTTTCTGCTGCTCCAGGTTTCAGGATTATGACACCATTTGCAGTGCATGTTACAACCTTTCATAAAAACAACAGTTCTTATGCCGGGTCCATCATGGATTGACATCCTTTGAAGTGAAGTAATAATACCTTTCATGCTAGATTTGCTTATACATGAGAGCTTCTAAAAACGCATTATTTTCTCAACTTAATTTATTTAAACAAATTTTTAGAAGTACCTAGATGGCAAAGGTAAAGTATAAACAAATTCTTATAACGACATTATCTTGCTTATTATAGTATATTCTTTACTCTATCCCGATATTAGAATAAAAAAGTGTTTTTCTATGAATGAGTCCGCTCTGAAAACCTCATTTTTCAAAATGCTGAAAAATTCAGGTTCACCGGGCAAACGGGATTACTTTTATTGGCTATGAATATATTTACAATAATATACATATTGAAACATAAATTATCTATATATTGAGGCATTTTTTGCCCAAAAAGCGGTCTTTGACATATTTGCGTTATATATTTCACTATCCTGATGAAATTTACCCACAATGAGCGGGAGTAAGCCCATAGTTTATGCTTGGCAAGGCTCCTGTACCGGCTCTTGTCGTTGGGATAATGGTAACCTAGCTGAAAAATACTCGCCTCGACGTTGTTCCTGATATTGGTTTCCTCTATCGGGATTTTCTTGAGTTTCTGCCTTAAAGCGGAAACCCTGAGGCTATCCTCGTCGAAGTAACGGTATTTGTTTTCTCCAGTTTTAATTGCCCATTTTTTTACGGTTTTATCCTCACCGGTTTTATTCTTCCGGGTTTTTACTTGTCGTGCCTGTACTGTTTTGCCTGTTTTCTTGTCGGTTACTATCAAATTGTTTTCGTCCTGCTCGTCTAAACTGAGCCCGTATCTTGGTTCGGCTCCCTGCATGGCAGTAAGCACCAGGTCTATCCCCTTGTCCCCTTCCTGACAATACTCCTGGTTATGCCCACTGTGATAGGCCCCGTCAGCATACACCTTCTCAATTTTGTCGGGTATTATTTCCTGTGTATGTTCCAGGGCTTGCCCGAGGAAGCTGTTGTCTGGAGCGGAAACCACGTCTACCTGTGTGTCGGTTATCAAGTTCACTACCGGCGCTTCTCCCTGCTGCACTTGGTCGCATGTTTCGGTGATGTTTACCGAGTATCCCTTGACCCTGTTGCCGTCCTTATCGCGGTAATGGCAGTCGGTGTCGTGGGGCGACTGTATGGATTTGGCGCTGATTTCCTTGTTGTCGAGAGGCAATACAGTTTTGTCCCCACTTACCCTGTATTGCTGCCCGAAGACAATCTTAAGGGTTTTGTAACTGCCGTAGTCATACTTTTTGAAGAGCCCGATAAAGCGGTACATCAGTTCACCCAGTTCTACCAGCCGGGAGTCGATCTCAGCCTTTGTGCTGCGGTAAACCACCTTGTTCCCATTTTCTCCCTGGATGCTTTCAATCAGGGAAAACACCTCTTTTGGAAGACTCTTTTTAAAGATATGTTCTTCTCTTTCAGCTATAAACAGGCGAAGGGTTTCATGGATCAACTCGTAACGGGAGTACCAGGCTATGTTGCTGCCGATCAGTTTGCTATCCATACGGACCTGCTTGCCGCTCACATGGAACTCCAATATCTGGTCCCTGGTGATTTGGGCCTGGCATTTTTTGAAAAGGTCTTCACCGTGTTCCCTGGCGTATTCAACTAAATTACGCCTGAACAGGTAGTAAGTGGATGGAACCGGTTCGGCGTCTTCAAGCGTCATTAGCCCCAAGGCGCTACGTATCAAGAGATTGTATTCACAGTTCTCGAACAGCTGCTCGTCACTCCAACCCTGCCCCTCTTTGAGGATCATCATGCCGACCAGAACGCGGATGGAGGCGTTGGGGGCGCCTTGGCCTTCGGTGTAGAGTACGCTGAAGATAGACTCATCCACGCGCATTACAACGTGATTTCTGAACTGGTTATGCCAAGAGTCATTTTTTAGGTATTTCTTCTTCTTGGAGTCTCTAAAGTACTCCGTTGGCGATGAAAAAACATCCAATTGTTGGTGGTCATCTGATTTTTTAAACATCTTATGCAGTTTTATACCCTGCTAAAATAATGAAATATAACAATATACGCAAATATTTCAAAGAACTTTTCAGGTGAATTTTACCTGTTTTATAGAATTTATTATACAGAAATATTATCAACTAAAATGTCCGTCCGACTTTTCGGAGTGGACTCAAATATCAATTTTCTCATTCTGTT
>JBAZIG010000014.1:0-16023 GCA_041651955.1 Minisyncoccota bacterium
CGTCATTGCCTTGGTGAGCCATTACCTCACCAACTAGCTGATAGGACGCAGACTCATCCTTTACCGAAAAATCTTTACCGTTGCCGGACTATCGGGAATTATCCTGGATTTCTCCAGGTTATGCCCGAGTAAAGGGTTGATATCTACGTGTTACTAACCCGTTCGCCACTGCTGTATTGCTACAACCGTTCGACTTGCATGCCTTATCCACGTCGCCAGCGTTCATCCTGAGCTAGGATCAAACTCTCAAAAAAAATAGCGGAACAACTCTAAAAAACTTACTAAGTTATTCCTAAAAATTCCTACTAAAATGATTGCTGTATTCAATTATCAAAGTACAAGATAACATAGGGATAATACCCAATATTTCTCAAAATGTCAAATGTGAGCCGGTAGACGGATTCGAACCCCCGACCTACTGTTTACAAAACAGTTGCTCTACCACTGAGCTATACCGGCAAATTATTTTTTTTTATTTACTGACTCTTTTATGTCTGCCCAATAAGAATCAATTTTTTTCTTTTTTGATCTTTCTCTCAACTTAATTATCCAGTCAGATAATTTCTTATCGGCCTTCAAGGATAATATCCTAACCTTACTTAATAATTTATGCAAGAGTGCTTCTAAAAAATTAGCACTTTCCTTGGTTACTTTTTTTGTTTTAATTTTAATTTTTTCCCTTAATTCTTTTTTAAAAAAAATTGAATCTGATTCTGGGATATTTCTAATATCAGGAACTTTTTTAAAAATTAAAAATACTAAAATCAAAAAACTTAAAATAGCAATAATTAAAGCAATCGTTTCAAAATTCATAAACTACAAATCTTTTAACAACAATATTCTCCCCTGTTTTAGCGATATAATCATTGATTAAAGATTGAATTGTTTTGCTATCATCTTTTATCCATAACTGATCTAACAAACAAACGTCCTTTTTGTATTTTTCTAATTTACCTTTAATAATTCCTTCAGCAATATCAGCGGGTTTATTTAATTCCTTAACCTGTTCAGCAATAATCTCTTTTTCTTTTTCTAATATATTTTCGGGAACCTCTTCTTCTTTTAAATACATTGGCTTCATTGATGCAATTTGCAAACAAATTTCATGAGACAAATTTTGAAAATCTTCTCCTCTTGCTACAAAATCGGTCTCGCAATTTATTTCAAGCAAAACTCCCAATCTTTTATTTGAATGAACGTAAGAATCTATTATTCCCGCTCCAACCTCTCTCTCAGTTTTCTTTTGAGCCACAGCAGCTCCCCTCTTTTTTAGATATTCTTTGGCTAAAGCAATGTCTCCATTTGACTCCTCAAGGGCCTTTTTACAATCACCCAAAGAAATTCCTGTTTCTTCTCTTAATTGTTTAATGGTTTCTATTTCTACTGCCATTGTTTTTTAAATTAAAACTTCTTCTATTTTATATAAAATATATTCTATTGCAGTGTATGCATCATCATTTGCTGGAATTGGATAATCAATTTTTGTAGGATCTATATTTGTATCTGCAAGAGCAATAACTTTGACTCCTGATTGAATAGCTTCTTTTAATGCAATTTCATCTTCTTCAACATCAACTATAAAAATAGCACCTGGAAGTTCTTCCATATTCTTAACTCCTTCAAATTTGATTCTTAATCTTTCTAATTCTTTTAGCATTTGTAATCTTTCTTTCTTGACGTACTTTTTTTCAAAATCAGCTTCCTTTGTAGATTGCTCCAAGTCCTTGAAATAATTTATCCTTTTTCTTATTTCTTTAAAGTTTGTAAATAATCCACCAATCCATCTTTCAGTAACGTAATGAGTATTTAATTTAATAGCAACTGATTTAACTAGGTCTCTTGTTGCAACCTTTGTTCCCACTAAAATAACTGACTTACCTTCGCTCTTTAACTGTTTAATAAAGTCCAAGGCCTCAGCTAGTTTTTCTGCTGTTTTATCTAAATTGATCAAATGAATCCTGTCTTTTTGTTTGGCAATATAATCCTTCATTTTAGGATTTAATTTTGACTTGTCGTGACCATAACTAAGACCAGCATTAATCATCTCGTCAATTGAAATATTATATTTAGAAATTTTATCTGTTGTTGTTTCTTCCATATAGATAATGTATATCATAACAATTTTTAAAAGGCAAGACCCCTTGATTTATATTCTTTTTTTTGTTATAAATCAATTATATGAAAAAAGAAATTCATCCAAAATATTTTGATAAAGCAAAAATAAATTGCGCTTGCGGGGCAATGTTTGAAATTGGCTCAACTATTGAAAATATGGAAGTTGAAATCTGTTCTCAATGTCATCCTTTTTACACAGGAAAAGAAAGGGGCTCTGATAAGGTGGGAAGAATTCAAAAATTCAAAGAAAGAGCAGCTAAACAAAAGAAATAATTTTGCTTATGTCTGAAGAAGTAAAATATAATGCAATTATTATGGAAATAAGAGCGGGAGTTGGCGGAGAAGAAGCCGCTCTTTTTGCTACTGATTTATATAGAATGTATTCAAGATATGCTCAAAATCAAGGAATGAAAGTAGAGGTCCTTGGGTCAAGTCAAACTGAAATCGGAGGCATAAAAGAAACGACCATAGAAATATCTGGCGATGATGTCTATTCCCTTTTTAAAAACGAAGCTGGTGTTCATAGGGTTCAAAGAATACCAGAAACAGAAAAATCAGGAAGAGTCCATACCTCTACTGCAACCATAGCAATACTGCCTAAACCAAAAGCAACAGAAATTGATGTTAGACCACAAGATATAAGAGTTGATACATATAAAGCATCGGGAGCAGGAGGACAATATGTAAATAAAAGAATGTCTGCTATAAGAATAACGCACATTCCAACGGGAGAAGTTGTTACTTGCCAAAGCGAAAGAAGTTTGGCTCAGAATAAAGAAACAGCTCTTGGAGTGCTAGCAGCAAAATTGATGGATAGAAAATTACAAGAATTAGATAAACAAATGACAGGGGCAAGAAGATCACAAATTGGAAGTGCCTCACGAGAAGAAAAAATAAGAACATATAATTTTCCTCAAGACAGAGTAACCGATCATAGAATTAAAAAGAGTTGGCATGATATTGAGGGAATGATGGAGGGAAAAATAAACAAAATGATTAATCAAGTTTCAGGAAGAAAAAAACAGGACTAAGTCCTGTTTTAAAATATCAATTTTTCACAAGCGGTAGTCATTTCTCCCTTGTCAATATATTCTTGAATACACCATGCTCTAGTTCTTACTTGACTAGCATAAGAACTTGATCCTCCATAATATCTTGAAGCTGCGCTGTATTCTCCTGATGTCTTTCCTCCGCCTAATTGTTTTAGATATGTTGCTGAAGCAGTAAATGAATCGGTTAAATTCCATGGATCAACAACACTCTTTCCAGTTGATGCCTTAACTTTCTCTTCAACTAATTTCCATGTACTAGGTATAAATTGAGCTGGTCCCATTGCCCCACCAAATCCAAAGGGAACATATCCTGATTTAGAACAAATAATTGTTCCGTCATCTTTTACGCTAGCTCCTGAATAATAATACTTTCCCTTATACGAAGTTGCGCACTGAGAAATCCAACAAGAAACAGGGGTCTTTTCCATTGTTCTTCCTGAGTCCTTAATTATATCTAAAAATAGTGGCAAGTCGCGAGTCGGATGAATAATTCTAGAAACGAGTTTTCCATCAGCATACTTTCCTCCTCCTGTTTTGGTATCGGTAATATAGCATTGACCAACATTTCTTCCAATTGCTGACTCTTGACTAATAATTCCTAATAAAAATGCTGGCCTTACTCCAACTGAATTACCAACACTTTTAGCAAGCTCAAGTGCTTCACCAAAAGTTGGTGCTTTTTGATCCTCAACTAAACCAACCATTGAAATTAATTTTTTAGCAATTTCAGCTGCTTTTGCTTCAACAGCTTCTTTTTCTTTTAACTGTTCCTGATACTGCGCTTCAGTTAAATTATATAAACTATCTTTTTCTTGCTTAGCTACAGCTGAGGCCTGTTTTTGAAGGGCCTGCAAAGCAAGCAAACTTTCCCTGTCTCCTTTTTCTTCTTCTAGGGTTACTCTTTTTTCTTTTAGGTTAGTATTTAATTGTTGGAAGTTAGTTAAAAGTTCTTGATTTTTTAAGTTTAATGTTTCTAGATAAACCATATTATCAAAAAACTCGGATATGGTTTTGCTTAATATCAAAATTTCTACAAAAGATTTTTGATTTTCATCATTTACGGCCCTTAAAATTAGAGCAATCTTTTTTTTCTGACCCTCTATTTCGCCTTCCGTTTCAACAATTGATTGCTCTGTATCTTTTGCCTGAAATTCTAAACTTCTAATAGTTAAATTAGATTGATAAATTTGATAATCTAAATCTTTAATTTTTGAATTTAATGTATTGATTTGATTTTTTAGTGTATTTTTTTCCGCAGTTGTTTTTGTTATATCAGAATCAATATCTTTTCTTTTTTCTTCAAAATATGACTGACATTGATTAAGTATTGACTGACATTCCCCTTCTGAGATTGATTCGCACTCATTTCTCCAACCCTCTTTTTCACAAATTAAATCAAAATCAATCTCGGAAGAGATAAAAGCAATGGGAACAATAGTTCCCATTACCAAGCAATAAAATAATTTACTAAATAGTTTCATTATTCTTTTTCTTCTACTTCTTCTTTTTTCTTTACTTCTACTTTCTCTGGCTCTTTATTAATCTCTTCTATTGGAGTGGCTAATTCTTTTTCAACATCTTCTGGTTCAAGTATTTGTATAACAATTTCTTCAGGATCATCAAAAACAACTTTTACTCCTTCTGGGGTCTTAATATCTTGAATTGTTATTGAGTCACCAATTTGTTCTAATTCTGAAACATCAACCTCAATTTTATTAGGAAGATTTTTAGGCAATGCTTTTACGGTAACTTCTCTCATATTACTAATCATGGTTCCACCAAGTTTTATTGCTGGAGAGACACCGATTATTTCTAAATGAACATCTGCCTCTGTTTCTATTTCTAGATTTGGCTGATAGAAATCAACATGAATTAATTCTAAAGTAATTGGATTAACTTGTGTTTCATGTACTAAGACATTGTATTTTTTACCCTCAACATCTAAATCAATTAAAGTTTCTCCTACTTCTTTATACATCTTTTCTATTGTTTTTCTGTCAATCTCTATGGAAACATTCTCTATCCCTGGACCATACAAAACGGCTGGAATAAGACCTGCCTCTGTAACTTTTTCTTTTCTAATTTTTGCTGTTAAATTTGTCATATATACTATATATAAAGGATTTTTTCTATTTTGGCAACCCTGCTAAACTATCTTCCCTCTTTCTATCTTAATTCTATCTTCAAAACTATCATCTTCTTTTAATAATCCATTAATCGCTCCCGGAACCTTAATACAAGAAGTTGCATTAGCAATTCCCCTTCTAATTCCCCACTCAACGTCATTATTTGATTTAATCAATCCCGAAATAAAGCCAGCACCAAAAGCATCTCCTGCTCCTGTTTTATCTACCACCTTAACCTTACAAGAAAAAGCACTATACAAAACATCTTTATCTGAAACCAATACACCTTCGGCTCCCTTGGTTACAGCATTAATTCCTCCATGAATTTTGTTTAATTCATTCATAATACTAACTTCATCATTCTCTGGAATATGAGTTAATAAAGAGGCCTCTTCTAGATTTAATAAAAGAACATCAACTTTTTTAAGTATTGGTTCTAGTCTTTCTCTCCCCATTGCTATCTGAGAGTTTCCTAAATTAATAGCAATCTTAATTTTATTCTTCCTAGCAAATGTTACTATTTCTTCAGTTGATTTGCTTAACTTTCCTGATAATGGGGCGATATAGAACCAAGAGGGCTCATCCATATCAGACCAATAAACATCCTCCATATTTAACATTTCTGATGCACCGCGATAAGCCAAAACTGTTCTTTCATTTTCAGAAGTGTTTAGTATAACAGAGTTGTTTGTTGGCTTATCAACTCTTTGAATAAATTCTGTTTTTATTCCAGAGTCCTTGAGTAATTTTATTATTTCTTTTCCTGGAATATCGTTACCAACCGAACCGCAATAAGCAACATCAATCCCCTGACTCATAAAAGTAAAAGCAGTATTGACTCCCCCTCCTCCAAAACTAAAATACATGTCTTCAAGATCAATCTTTGAACCCAAATTAAAAGCAACTGCGGACCCTGAAGGAAAGTCCTTTGATTTTATTGTTTGCCCTTGAGGCATTTTTAAAAATATGTCCCAAGTGGCTGATCCAAATGTTATTACTTCCGGCATATTATTTTCCTAATTCCATTATTGTCTTTATTATAGTGTCACTATTAAGAGAAATACTTTCAATCCCTTCTTCCATTAGAAACTTTGCAAATTCTGGATAATCAGATGGAGCCTGTCCACATATTCCACAGTATTTATTCTTTTCTTTACAAATTTTAATTACTCTTCTAATTAGTTCCTTAACTGCTTCATTATTTTCATTTCCAATATGCGCAAGTCCCCCATTGTCCCTGTCTAAACCAAGAGTTAATTGAGTCAAATCATTTGAGCCGATACTCATTCCATCAAAAACTTCTAAAAATTGTTCGGCTAAAATTACATTTGATGGTATTTCGCACATTACATAAATTGGCATATCACAATTCAAACCAAATTTTCTAATTAATTCAACCACTTGCTTGCCCTCCTCAACAGTTCTACAAAATGGCACCATCACGCAAACGTTTGTCAATCCAAAAACTTCTCGCACTCTTTTAATTGCTTTACATTCCATCTCAAAAGCAGGTTGAAATGATTTATCAATATATCTGCAAGCACCTCTAAATCCAAGCATTGGATTTGATTCTTCTCCCTCAAATAATCTTCCACCAATTAAGTTTCTATATTCATTTGTCTTAAAATCAGAAAATCTTACAATAACTTTTTTGGGATAAAATGCTGCTGCAATTTGAGCAACCCCCTCTGCTAGTTCATTTATAAAATACTCTTTTTTATCGGTATATTCTCTAGTCAAATCATCGGCCAATTCTCTTTCTTCTTTAGTAAAATCAACATTATCATAATCAATTAATGCCATTGGGTGAATTCTTACTTTTTCAGCAATAATAAACTCCTCTCTTGCTAAGCCAACACCGTCACTTGGCAAAAATGATGCTTTAAAAGCAGTATCAGGAGCACCAATGTTTAAAGTAAGTTTTGTGTCTATTTTAGGCATTTCCTCCAAATTATATTCCTTAACGCTAAAAGGAACATCTCCCTCAAGAATCCTGCCAATTTGACCAGTACTACAATCAACCGTTACTGTGTCTCCCGTTTTTAATTTTTGGGTTGCAATTTTTGTTCCTACTACGCAAGGAATACCTAATTCTCTAGAAATGATAGCAGAATGACAGGTCTTGCCACCTTCATCAGTAATAACCGCAGAAGACATTGTTAAAATAGAATTCCAATCAGGATCTGTCATTTTTGTTACTAATATCTCTCCCCTCTTAAAGTCCTTCATTTTCTTAACATCAGTAATCACCCTCACGACGCCCTTACCAATTTTATTCCCAATACTAATACCATTAAGAATTGGCTTTATACTAGAATCAATAGTATATTCTTCGTAGGTTCTCTTTTCTTTATCTTTTAATGAATGGACGGTCTCTGGCCTTGATTGAACAATAAACAACTCTCCTGTATTTCCATCTTTTGCCCACTCAATATCTTGAGGTAATTGATAGTGATTCTCAATTATACAGCCCCACCTAGCAAGAGTTAGGGCCTCTTCATCTGTAATTGCATAATTACTCTCTTCTTCTTTTGAAGTATTTATTTCTTTAATTCCTCCGCTTTCTCTATAAATCATCTTTCTGTCTTTTCTTCCCATTTCTTTATTAATAATTGCCTCAGTTGGTTTAAATATAAAGAATTTATCAGGAGTGATTCTTCCCTTTACTATTAATTCTCCAACACCCCAAATAGAATTAATTAAAACAACTTTATCAAATCCAGTATCGGTATCTAATGTAAACATAACACCAGATGACGCAATGTCACTTCTAACCATTTTTTGGATTACAGCTGAAAGATAAACTGATAATTGATCAAATCCTTTATCTCTTCTGTAAGAAATCGCCCTGTCTGTAAAAAGAGAAGCATAGCAACTTTTTACTGCTTCTAAAACATCTCTAGATCCCTTGATATTTAAATATGATTCATGTTGTCCTGCGAAAGAAGCATCTGGTAAGTCCTCTGCTGTGGCTGAACTTCTAACGGCAACATCTGCGTTCTCTCCATATTCTTCGCAAAGTTTTTGATACGCTTCAATAATTTCTTTTTTTAAATCATTTGGAAACCTACCCTTCATCGTTAAATTTCTAGAAATCTTTCCTGCCTTCTGAACATCTTCTAATTTATTTAAATCAACTTCACTAAATATTTTTGCTATCTTTTTATCAATTCCATTATAAGATAAAAAATACCTATAAGCATCTGCTGTTGTAGCAAAACCGTTAGGGATATTTATTCCTTTTGGAGTCAAGCTGGAATACATTTCACCTAGAGATGCATTTTTACCACCAACAATAGAAACATCACCCTTATTTATTTCAGAAAAAAACATTATATTTTTTGACATATTTTATTAAAAACCTAATCCTGAGAAAAGGCTAATTATACTAATTATTAAAAACAGCAAAACAAAAAGAACATCTAAGATAAAAATAACTACGTTTCCCCTATTCATATAATTTTTTTATACTTTTAACTGCGCGCAAAACATCGCTATAATTGGGAACATTATTTTCTTCTAGTTCGCCACCATGAAAAGAGCAAACAATTGGCTTAAGGGGATATTTTTTTCTCATTTCAATAACTATTTTAGCATTTTCTTTGTGATCTGTCATAATTTGTGGCGCAGAAATAACTATTAGTCCTCCTATATTTTCTTGTGACAATAATGCTTCTAGCGCAATTTCATATCTTTGAGGCAAAGCATCTCCAATTATGTCTAGCGGATTAATTTTATTCTTAATTTCTTTTAATTCTTTTAATTTTAATAATGTTTCTTTGTCTAATTTTGGTACATCAACCCCAAATTGAAAACAATAATCAGCTGCCAAAACACCTAGTCCACCACCATTAGTGATAATCCCGATTCCTCCTTTGCATCTTGGTAGCATTGATAATACTTTAGCTGTATCAATTAATTCTTCAATTGAGTCAACAATAATAACTCCTACTTGTTTCATCGCAGAAACAAAAACATCATAATTGCCAGACAATGATCCAGTATGAGTTCCAACCGCCTTTGACCCCAATTCACTTCTTCCCGCTTTAATTAAAATTATTGGCTTTTTTATCTTTCTTACTACTTCCATAAATCTTCTACCATCTTTGATCCCCTCTAAATAAATTGCTATTACTTTTGTTTGCTTGTCTTTGTTTAGATATTCTAGAAAATCAACTAATTCTAAATCAGCTTCATTGCCATAAGAAACAATTTTGGAGAAACCAATCCTATCAATTACAGAATTAATTATTGCCCCCGATTGAGACAAAAAAGCAACCGATCCCTTTTGAGGTGATTCGTAAGAAAAAGAGGCATTAATATTTTCTGAAATAATTCCCAAACAATTAGGACCAATTAAAGATATCTTGTTTTTTCTTAAAAGATCCCTTATCTCTTCTTCGTCTTTTCCATTGCCAACCTCCTTAAATCCACCAGAAATTATAACCACCCCTTTTACTTTTTTAGAAATACAATCTTCAATTACGCTTTTAACGATTACCGCAGGAACAGCAATAACAGCCAAGTCAACTTCGTCTTTGATTTCTGTAATTTTATCATAACATTTAACACCAAGAACACTTTCTCTATTGGGATTAACAAAAAATACATTATCGCTAATCATATTTTTAGCTAAACCCAAACCAACTGAATTTGGTTTTTCACTAGCACCAATTAATGCAACTTTTTTAGGATTAAATATATAATTCATACAATTATTCTAAAATCAGTAACAAGAGCATTTGATTTATTAATAATGACAGGATTAAAATCAATGGATTTAATGTTTTCTTCTTTTAGTGAAAGGTTTGATATGTTGACTAACATATCGGCTAATTTATTTATATCTACCTTTTCACCGCCTCTTAGGCCATCTAATATCTTAAATCCTTTTATTTCTTTAATCATTTTTATTGCTTCGTTTTTATCAATTGGAACAACTCGCAAAGAAACATCTTTAATAATTTCAATAAATATGCCTCCTAATCCAAACATTATTGTAGGACCAAATTGATCATCTCTATTCATTCCAAGAGCAACCTCTTTTCCACAAACCATTTCTTGAACCAATATACCTTCAATAATTTTACCTTCAACGTTTTTGATTATTTGATCCCATACTGAATAAAAGTTATCTTCATTAACATTAATTTTAACTCCCCCTAATTCTGATTTATGAAAAACTTTTTGACCATGTATTTTTAATGCCACTGGAAAACCAACTTTTTTAGCAAACAAAAATGCCTTCTCTTTAGAATTGAAAATTTCTGTTTTACAAAAAGGTATTTTGTATTTAGATAAAATTATTTCTGTTTCGCGGAAACTTAAAACGTTCATGGTTTAATTTTATCTTAAAAAGAGAATAATGACAAATTTTTATTGAGGAGAAATCTGACAACAAACTTTTGTTGCATAAGCAGAACAACCCCCTACATGAAGATTTGTATCTCCTGCAGAAATTGAAGCTACGCAAGAATAATCCTCCCCAAGATTAGAACAATTAGTATCATAGTCACATGTAATTGTTTTCAATAATGCTGTTAGGCCGATATTGTTTGAATAAGAAGAACTTGTATCTTTTTCTACATGAGCATTGGTAACACTACTCAATCTTAATACAATTTCAGAAGAACCAACATCTAAAGAACTTCCCTCGCAACAAATTTTATAAGGATAGTTTGTTTGAGCTGCTATTTCTGCATGTCCACCCGAAAGATTGGAAATTTTAAAAATTGAAATAGCAGAAGCAGAAACATCGTCAGCGTGCTCTGCAGAAACACTACATGTTTCTGCTTGAGGAATAGCACTGCAAGCAAAGTAATTAGATTCATAATATGCTAAACAAGACACGTCTGCTCCAGTATTTTCACCTTCACAATTCCAAGACCATGCTGAATTGGTTTCACTAAAATTAAGTGGAGTAGGAGTTCCTGATAAGCAAAGACCCTCTTGTGGTTCAGCATCAAATGTTTGTAAGTTTGATAGACCACATTGACCAGCAGAAGGAAATTCGGTAATCACATCATTTGTTGAACAATTATATTCATAAATAGAATCATCAGATAAAACAGCAGAAATAGAACAATCAGTACCATCAGTAGAAAGATAAGAATATGTTGTTTCTGAATCAGGATCAGGTATGGAACCAATATATGGAGCCAATAGTGATAAAAATTGTTCAGAACAATCTTCACCTATATTACAGTTTGCTATAGGAACATTATTATAATTCTCGCTTTTGTAGGCAATAATTGCATTTTTAATTATTTCTACATCGGCTTTTCTTTTCGCATCTTCAGCTGCACTGTTGCCTCCCTGCATTTGAATTATTACAAAACCAGATAATAATCCAAGTATTACAACAACCGAAATTATTTCTAATAAGGTGAACCCTTTTGATTTTATTTTTTTCATATTAAATACATTTTACCATTGCTTATTATCTTGTCAATGTTTTTTGAGCCAGAGGTGAGAATCGAACTCACAATCTCCTCTTTACGAAAGAATTGCTTTACCATTAAGCTACTCTGGCAATGACTTTAACCAATTTACAATTTTTTCAAAAAAATTATAATTTTTGTTTTCTTCCTTTTCATCTTCTGATGTTTCTTTTTTTATAATATAAACTGTTTCTCCCGGTTTTTGCATTCCCAATTCTTCTCTCGCTATTCTTTCTAAAAACTCTTCGCTGTATGTCTCCTCTAAAGTGAAATTAAGTAAATCTTTTTCCCTGCTAAGTTGATCTATTTCATTATTTAATGTTTTTAATTCTTTTTCAGCATTCGTTCTCTTTTGAAATATATTAAAACAAGAAATAATCAAAATAATTACAATAAAAGATATCATTAGAAAATAAAACACTTTTTTTATCTTCTTAAAATTGAATTTTTTTCTTTTTTTTGCTACCATACTCTATATGAATAAAAACTCTAAAAAATTTAGAATATTTTGGATAATTATTGTTGTCCTAATAGCAATTTCAATGATATTGTCTCTAATAGGACCAGCAATGTTCTAGTTGCCAAAAACTTTCAAAAATACATCGGTGGGAACTTTTAATTTCCCTCTTTCTTTCATTTCTTTTTTTCCTTTTTTCTGCTTCTCTAAAAGCTTCCTTTTTCTTGTATAGTCCCCTCCGTATAATGGCGCTAAAACATCTTTTCTTCGCGCACTTATTGTCTCTCTAGCGACGAATTTACCACCTACTTTTGCCTGAAGCGCAACAGCAAACATTTGAGGGGGCAAAAACTCTTTTAATTTTTCAACCATTTTTCTTCCTTCTTGGTTTGCTTTGCTTTTAGGAATAATTCTTGAAAAGGCCTCTTCTTCTCTGCCAGCAATCATTATTTCTAATTTAACTAATTCTGCTTTCCTGTATCCAGTTTCAATATATGTCATTGAAGCATATCCTTGCGTAACATTTAAAAGATTCTCATAAAAAACTCCAATAATTTCTCTTAATGGAACTTCATATACAATCAAATACCTGTCTTTACCGAATGGTCTTGAATCAATATGATTTCCATCAATTCCACCCAATAATTCAAAAACCCTGCCAAGATATGACTCTCCAATAATCAAGGTTAATTCTGTCCATGGTTCATAATGTTCCTTAAAATCTTCTGACCAATTATTAGGATTATATATCATTATTTCTTTTCCCTTTCCATCTATCGCCTTGTAGCATACTTGAGGCGCTCCGATAACAAGTTCTAAACTAAACTCTCTTTTTAGTCGTTCCATCGTTATCTCCGTATGAAGGGTTCCTAAAAAGCCGCATAAAAATCCCCTACCAAAGGCCTGAAAATTTTGATTCTGATAAAATAAAGCTGAATCATTTAATTTTAATTTTGATAAAGCAACCGTAAGCGTTTCAAAATCGCTTTGCTCTTGAGGATACATTGAAACAAATATCTTTGGTTCTGGTTCTTTGTAACCATGTAGTGGCTCTAAGTCAGATGAAGATGCAATAGTGTCTCCAATTTTAATTTTCTCTGGCTCTTTAATTCCTGTAGCGATAAAACCAATCTCTCCTGCCTTTAATTCGTCTATGGGAGACATATCTGGCTTAAAAATACCTAGCTCTTTTACAACTCCCACTGACTTTGCATTTAGTAAATGAATTCTATCGTTTTTCTTTATCTTTCCTTCATTAACACGAACATAGGAAACAACCCCTAAAAAAGAATCATATTGAGAATCAAATATCAATGCCCTAAATGGTTTATCTTCTAAGACTTTTGGAGAGCTTACTTTTTCAATAATTTTATCTAATAATACATCAACATTTTCTCCTGTCTTGGCTGAAATTGACATTACTTCTTCGGGAGATATTTCCAGAAAATCAGCAATTTCTTTCTTAACTTCAGGGGTTCTTGCTTGAGGAGAATCAATTTTATTAACTACTGGAATAATTGTAAGACCTTCTTTCCTTGCTAATTCTAAATTAGTAATGGTTTGTGCTTGAATACCTTTTGTAGCATCAACTAATAAAACTGCTCCCTCAACAGCAGCTAAACTTCTTGAGACCTCATAATTGAAATCAATGTGTCCAGGAGTGTCTATTAAATTAAGCATAATTCCCTTGTACATCATCCTAACGGGAGTCATCTTAATTGTAATTCCCTTTTCTCGTTCTAGATCCATTCCATCTAGATATTGCTCCTTCATTTTACTTTTATCAATTGTATTGGTAATTTCTAAAAACCTATCAGCTAAAGTTGATTTTCCGTGATCAATATGACTAATAATGACAAAATTTCTAATTTCCATTTCTTTTAATTAATCTCTTTAGTGCATTAATTTCTGGCATTTTTAATATCATAGTCAATATGGCATAAAATATAAAAGAAGCAATAGTAATAATTATAAATTGAACAAGAGATGATCCGCTAATAAAATTCAATAAACAAAAAGCAAACAATCCCATTAGTATTGATGAACAAAAAACCTTAACAAAGGTTAAATATATTTCTTTGTATTTCAATTCTTTAATTTTTTTCTTGAAGAAGTAAAATAGTAAAGTAAATTCAATTAAAAGTCCTAAATTAAAAGCAAAGACAAGCCCTAATGTAGAAAAGTTATCTGTTCCATTTAATCCTAATATGTTTTTCATTAAATCAGTAAAAAAACTTTCTCCAGCAAAAACACTTACGAAAAAGAAAGATAAAAATATATTAAGAACAACAAAAGATAATGCAATTAATGTTGGAGTAACGGTATCTTTCAAGCTGAAAAATCCCCTTAAAAGAATTGGGGCTAAACATTGCGCAAAGGTGCTAATGAAAAACAATCCTAGAGCGGCAGCGGTAATTTCAGCAGCGCCAGTAGTAAAACTACCAGTTTTTAAAACTATATCAACAATTTCATTTCTTAAAACAAAGATTAATACTCCAATTGGAAAAGAAATATATAAAACCTCATTAAACAATTTTACAAATCTATTACAAAATTCACTTACCTTGCCCTCCACATACAATTTAGAAAGCAATGGAAATATAGCAGTCGCAAAAGAAACTCCAATAATTCCTATTGGCAAGTATCTTAAATTATTAGAAAGATTAAAAACTGAAATGGCCCCAACTCCAATTCCCGATGCAATAAAAGTGATAACTATAAAATTAATTTGTGAAGATGAAGAAGCAATTATTCTTGGAACAATTAAGCCAACAAATTCTTTCAGTTTTACATCAAAAAAATTAACAACCAATTTATACCTATATCCCAATTTAATAGCGGGAGGAATTTGTATTAATAAATGCAAGAACGCTCCTAAAACAACACCAAAACCAACACCAAATATCCCCCAATGAGGAGCAAGAAAAATAATACCAAATATAATGCCTAAATTATATAATATAGGAGCTAGAGAATAAGAAACAAAGCGATTGAAATAATTTAGAATGGTTGAAAAGATTGATGACAATCCAAAAAATAAAACACTCAAAAATATCAACCTTGTAAGGTCTATTGTTTTTTGAATACTCTCTACATCAAACCCTGGAACCATCAACCCAACTATTTTAGAAGAAAAAACAAAAAATAGTATTCCTACTATAACAAACAATATCAAAAATATATTAATTAAATTATTAATAAAGTCCCAACTCTTTTCTTTGTTTTTATTATAAACATCAGAAAAAAGAGGAAGTAAAGAAACAAGCACTCCCCCTGCAAAAATAATACTGTAAATTAAATCAGGTATTTTAAAGGCCGCAAAATAGATATCCAAATCAATTGATGCTCCAAAAGATCCAGCTAGTAATCTATCTCTTAAAACTCCAAGCAACCTGCTGAACAAAACTGCTATAGCCAAAATACTAACCGCGCCTCCAATAGTTTTTTGTTTTGAGTTTAGAAACATATATTAATAATAGCTTAAAATATAAAGAAATTAAAGATATTGACTATATTAATATATTATTTTACAATAAGGGTGCCTTAACAAGTTGAGTAATCGCCTTTTTTAAGGAGGAAAGTCCGAACTTCCATTAAAGGGTAGCGGGTAATTCCCGTCATTCGTGAGAAAGAGGTGCGAACAGAGACGCTTTATTCCGAAAGGAATAGAGTACCCTTTGGGGTAAGCCCTAAGGGAGACCTTAGGGGTGAAACGGCTAAATCCTTACCTGGAAGCAAGAACAAACTCTCGCAAGAGAGAAAAAGTAGTTCGCTTGAGCTAAGAAGTAATTCTTATGCCAGATAGATGATTACATAAAACAGAATTCGGCTTA
>JBAZIG010000015.1:0-15096 GCA_041651955.1 Minisyncoccota bacterium
AAAACCACAACAAACATACAACAAAATCAAAATTGTCGGTAACCAATAACAACGAAAGTAGCATTTGTTGTGTGTATGTTGAATTTATAATTTATTGGAATACTGTAGAATATCCCAACCCTACAACAAATCAACAAAAAATAGAAATATGCAATCAGACAATATAAAAAACATACCCATCCGGGATTACCTGAAAAATCAGGGAACTTATCCTGCAAAAGAATATTCCGGTTACGGAATGTACAGAAGCCCGTTCCGTGACGAACGCACGCCGAGCTTCAAAGTCGATTACCACCTGAACCTATGGCACGATTTCGGGAGTGGTGAAGGCGGAAGCATCATCGATCTGGTGATGAAACTGGATAGATGCCCTTTCATTGATGCAATTGAGCAATTGAGAAACTTTTCATTCATGCCCGTGAAAGAAGAACAACATTCATTAAAATTAGACTATTTCTGCGCTCGGCATAGCTCAAACAAGTTTGGCTCTGCCCTCACTGATCGAAATAGTTCTTTTTCCTTTCATCGTGATCCTATATCCGGCAAGGAGAAAACAAACGGAATCATCCTGATAGAAGAAAAACCGCTGGAACATCCCGGATTGTTGGAATACCTGCAAAGCCGAAAGATTGATTTAACCATCGCACGGGAACATTGCCGGGAAGTCCACTACCAAACCGGGGGAAGAAATTACTATGCCATCGGTTTTGCCAATGATGCCGGAGGGTATGAAATACGCAACCCGTCCTTTAAAGGCAGCATAGCACCCAAGGACATCACCCATATACGGCAGAAGGACAAAAAGGAAAGCTGTTTCCTTTTTGAGGGTTTCTTGGACTATCTCTCCCTGCTCACTATACGGCACCAACTCAATCCGGAATATACAAGTTCCAACTGGCACGACAATATCATACTCAACTCCACGGCAAACCTGCAAAAAGTATTGCCACTATTGGCGGACTACGGACAAACGTATTGTTTCCTTGACAATGACAAGGCAGGAATGACGGTTTTCAGGGAACTACAAAAGGAACTGGGTTACCGTGTGCGTGATTCCTCACACCACTATTCAGGGTACAAGGATTTGAATGAATATTTGTGTGCAGGGGCACATTTAAAACTCCACCAAGCCCCTAAAAAGCCAATTCAAAAACGAAGAAAAGGACTGGGAATTTAATGCTGCAAAAAATGGGGAGCATTGTGTTTTTGGGAGTAGCAAGTTTATGTTTTGGTAGTACCAAAACTCACTTGCTCCCCCAAAAAGGGAGAAGGAATCCCGCTGGTCTGGAATGAAAATGATATTGAAAAGCTAAAGGTATGAATACGATAAAAAGAGGTGGACGACCCGCCAAAAAACTGGGAGAAAAACGCCGGTACACGGTCAGCGTGAAACTGGACATAAGGGAATACCTTTCACTCAAAACAAAAGCCAGTTCGGCAGGGATAAGCCGGAGTGAATATATCCGGTTGGCCATATCGGGAAGCGTAATCCGTGCACGGTTGACACCCGAACTGAACGGCCATATCCGCAAACTGGCGGGGATGGGGAACAACCTGAACCAGATTGCACGCAGGGCAAACGAAGCGGGATATAACAAGGCAAGGGGCGAATACCTCCATCTGGCCGGTATGATCGATGACGTGATAGAAGATATACGCAATGATGGCTAAAATCACAAAAGGTAGTTCTTTCAAAGGTGTGGTAAAATACATCATCGATGAAAAGAAAAATACGCAGATACTCGATACGGACGGATTACGGCTGAAAAATATACCTTCCGTCATCCAAAGTTTTGTTACGCAGGCAGGGGTGAATGGCAGGGTATCGAAACCGGTCGGGCATATCTCACTTGATTTTTCCGCAGAGGACAGGGAGAAACTAACCAACCAGCTCATGGTAAAGATTGCACATGATTATATGAAACGCATGGGTATCGCCGACACGCAATATATCATTGCCAGGCATTTCGACAGGGAACACCCGCATATCCATTTAGTGTTCAATAGAGTTGACAATAACGGCAAGACCATTTCCGACAGTAACGACCGTTATCGGAGCGAGAAGATCTGCAAGGAACTGACGCACAAGTACGGATTGTACTACTCCACCGGTAAGGAGAACGTGAAGCAGCACCACCTGAAAGAACCCGACAAGTCCAGATACGAGATATACGAAGCCCTTAGAGCATCCGTTCCCAAATGCAAGGACTGGAAACAGTTGGTACGGGAACTCGACAAGGCAGGAATAAAGACGGAGTTCAAAACCAAAGGCAATACCGCTACCGTAGAAGGAGTACGGTTTAAAAAGGGAGAATACATGTTCAACGGATCAAAAGTGGACAGGATGTTCAGCTACTCGAAAATCGACTACCAACTGAAACAGAATGCCAGACAATCCATGCAGCAGGATCAGGTGCAATCCCGATCGGCAACGGTACAGACAGGTATTGAATCTATTGCATCGGGATTGGAAGGACTGTTTGACATCCGGCCTGCAAGCGGAAACAATGACGATCAGGAATACCTGTACCGGCAACCGAAGAAAAAGAAGAAACGCAAATACGGACGGCAGGTGTAATCTGCACGGGGTGATAAATTAGTATTTCAATGTATCAAAGCAATAATACAACAAGATATCATTATAATATTACGGAAAAAATGAAAAATATAGACGTAAATGAGATATACACGCTTTTTGAAGAAATCAGGGAACTTGTAAAGGCAGGGAATAGGAACAATACCGCCAGTCAACCTGAAATTGAACTGCCGGACTTGTCGGCCATAGACGAATTATCCTACAAACTGGATGAAGTGATTGGAGAAATCCGCAAGCCGGTAAGGACGGAACACCACCATATTTTCAGTATTGCTTCCAGTAAGATATTTTATGGAATGATCGGATTGTGTATCATGTGCCTGTTTTTGTTTTTCATCGTATTCCAGCAACGGAAAGAAATCACTGCCTGTAAGGACAACGATTTAAAGTATCGTTACATCCAGATGCAGGGAGAAATCACTCCTGTAGAAGTAATTGCTCTGGATAGTGTTTTCGAGGACCGGCGGGATAGCGTGAGAATGATCCGTAAACAGGTGAAGCAGCACGAAAAAGCTGTTATCGAAAATGTCAAACGGTTGGAAAGGGCACGGCTCAAAGAACAGGAAGCGGGGCGGTTGAAAAGAGATGCTAAAGACCTAAAGCGTAGAAAATAATTTTTTGGACAATTGTTTATCAAAGTATTATAATTGAGAGGAAGAGATAAGGGAAATATTACATGATAGCTATATTTTTATAGGATAGATTTCGCTATATTTGTAGAATATTTTCATTTTTTCATTACAAAATATTAACCTGAAAGAACTATAATACATGATTTTATGGTGAAGAAGGAGAAAAATCAGTTTGCTGAGATATTTGTTTTTCTGAATGATAAGACTCTGGAATCCTAATCCTTTGATTCTTTTAGGCTTTGTAAAAATGGGGGTGTAGCTTAAATTGGTATAAGATTTAATTAAAGAAAAAATAAAGATGGCTCAGATATACGATAATATTCAAACAAAATTCACCGAAGGTCTTAAAGGGATTATTTCTAACTCACAAGTCAAGAGAGTAGATTTTTGTGTGGGATATTTTAATTTACGTGGTTGGGAGTTGGTTGTAGACGAAATTGACAGGCTGGATGGAGACTTCGTTTACGAGAAAGATGAAAATATACATCGTGTTTGTCGTTTACTTATTGGAATGCAACGTCCGGGATTAGAATTAATAAAAAGATATATCGATTCTCAAGCAAATTCATTGCCGGATAGTGATGAAGTGAAACTCTGCAAAAGACAGATTGCTGATGATTTTAGAAAACAGTTGATTATCGGTAAACAAACAAATAGGGATGAATTTAATTTGAGGCGACTATCGGCTCAACTGAAAGGGAAAAGAGTATGTATTAAATTATATTTGAAAGAACCTCTTCACGCTAAACTATACCTTGCTCATCGTCCGGATGACAATTTCAACAAAATCCAGGCGATCATGGGAAGTAGTAACTTGACTTACGGTGGTTTAAATGGCCAAGGAGAACTTAATGCCGGATTTGGAGATGACGATCATGCTGAAAAGTTAGCACGATGGTTTGATGACAGATGGGAAGACCGATTGAGTTTGGATATAACCGAAGAATTAGCTGAAATAATAGATAATAGTTGGGCTGGCGAAAGAGTAATCTCTCCCTATTACATCTACTTGAAAACGGCTTATCACTTAAGTCGGGAAGCAAGAAATAGTATCAATGAATTTAGTTTGCCAAGAGAATTCAAAAAAGATTTATTCCCTTTTCAGGAGACTGCCGTAAAATTAGCCGCGAGACATCTCGAAAGGAGAAATGGAGCAATGATAGGAGATGTGGTTGGATTGGGGAAAACCATAACGGCTTGTGCTATCGCCAAAGTATATGAATTAAATAATTCTTGTTCCACACTCATATTATGTCCGGCAAATCTTCAAACGATGTGGAGAAAATATGTAAACAAGTATGATCTGAAAGCCGATATTCATTCTATGGCTAAGCCGATTGATGAAAATAACGTACGTCATTATGATCTTATCATAATTGATGAAAGTCATAATTTAAGGAATAGCAATGGTAAACGCTATCAGAATATAAAGCGGTTAATTAATTTACAAAACTGTAAAGTATTGATGTTGACTGCTACTCCGTACAATATGGATTTTACTGATTTGGGAAATCAGTTGAAACTCTTTTTAAAAGATGATACTGATTTAGGAATCCAACCGGAGCAGTACATTAGGAGTCTTGGAGGTGAAAGAGAATTTTCAAAGAAACATGAAGACTATATTCGCAGCATAAAAGCATTTGATAGAAGTAATGAACCTGATGATTGGAGAGAATTGATGCGTTTATTCCTTATTAGAAGAACTCGTACGTTCATCAAGGAGAACTATGCAAAAGAAGACGATCTCAAAAAGAAATATTTAGAGTTCCGTGATGGAACGAGATCATATTTTCCTGAACGATTGCCAAAATCTATTAGTTTCCCAACAGAAAAAGGAGACCAATTTGAAAATCTCTATTCAGAGGAGGTAATGGATAGAATAGCAGAATTAAAATTGCCAAGATATGGTTTAAGTAAATATATCTATGATAAACTGCCGGAATTAACCCCAAATGATGAAGAAATCATTGCTAATCTTTCTCGTGCGGGACAACGTATGATGGGATTTTGTCGAACAAATTTTTTCAAGCGGCTTGACAGTAGCGGTATATCTTATTTGATTTCGTTATATAGGCATATTTTACGCAATGCTATTTATATTTATGCAATTGAGAATAAATTACCCTTGCCTATTGGAGATGAGACCAGCTTCACTGATGAGCTTTTAGAAGATGAAGATATCGAGAACGAAATTTTTGAGAGCAATAAAGTGCAGTTGCTAAAAAAACCGGATGACACAAATTTTTCTTTTTCTTCTGCATCTGAAGATTATTTCTCCGTTGCAGAACAGTATTATAATTCCATTGTGGGGAACTCTAATAATGTTAGATGGCTTGATAGTAAGTATTTTAAACGGACATTGAAACAGGCACTTATAAGTGATAATAATAAATTACTCGAAATTATTAAGTATTGCGAAATATGGGACGCTGAAAGAGATGAAAAATTAAATTCCTTGATTAAGCTACTTAATGATCAGCATAAAAATGAGAAAGTAATTGTCTTCACTCAATACTCCGATACGGCACAATATATTTACTCACAGTTGAAGAAAAGAGGATTAACACATTTGGAATGTGTTACCGGAGCAAGTGCCAATCCAACTCAAATAGTAGAGAAATTCTCGCCAGTCAGTAACAACCTTGAGCATATACCTAATGAGAATGACCAATTTCGAGTAATTATTGCGACTGATGTATTGAGTGAAGGACAAAATTTGCAAGACGCTCATATCGTCGTTAATTACGATTTACCATGGGCTATTATTCGCCTTATTCAGCGTGCCGGGCGTGTTGACCGTATTGGACAGAAAGCGGAAAATGTACTTTGTTATTCTTTCTTTCCCGCTGAGGGTGTGGAACGTATTATACGTTTGCGTCAGCGATTAACGGATAGGATTAATGAAAATGCAGACGTTGTTGGAAGTGACGAAATATTCTTTGAAGGAAATGAGCAGAATTTAATGGATATGTATAGCGAGAAGAATGGCATTCTGGATGATGATGACGATGGTGAAGTCGATTTGAGCTCTAAAGCCTATCAAATATGGAAGAATGCCACAGATGCCAATCCCGAGTTAAAAACGATTATTCCTGCTTTGAGTAATGTTATTTATTCAACAAAGCAAAATAATGATCTACCTGTCAATGAAGGAGTGATAACATATGCCAAAACTCCCAGCGATAATGATATGCTGATGTGGATAGACAAAAATGGAAGAGTAATCACTTATTCGCAAAGTCTGATATTAAAGATACTTTCCTGTCCTCTTGATGAACCGGCTTTGGCTCGATTGGAAAATCATCATGATCTGGTAGCTCAATCTATAGATCAGATTAATACACAAGAGATAAAGGTTAGTGGAACGTTGGGTAAACGCTTTAGTACTAAGTATAGGGTTTATACAATGCTTGAAGCCTTTTGTAAAGAACCATCAAATGGACTGTTCGTTACAGATGATTTAAAATTAGCGATGGATGACATCTACAACTATCCTTTGCAGGAGAATGCCCGTATTTTGCTGAATCGCCAACTTAAAAAAGGAGTCCCGGCTATGGAGATCGTGGAATTGGTGGTTGAATTAAGGAATGAAGAAGAATTATCCATAAAGAAAAACGAACAGGAAACACGCGATAACGAACCGCAAATAATTTGCTCTATGGGTTTGCGAAACAGCTAATATCCCAAAGGTTATGAAAAGAAACGTCTTTAATGATTACATTCAACAGAACGCTTTTGTCAATTTTTTTAATGAATTGGGCTGGAATCATGTCAATAGAACCGACAAGATTAATCCGATAGAAATAGAAGAGGTTGCTTACGAGATTATTCCGGTAGCGGATAAGCATGGGTTCAAAGCGCTTATCTGTCCTTGCTCCGAACTCCCACAACATTCGGTTAGGAAAAAAATTGACTTTCAGCTTCGGAAATATTTCCACAATTATATTCTTATCTTCATACAGGAAAAATCAGAACATCACTTATGGATGATTCCCATTAAAACTGTAGAGAAGAGAGATATTGTCGTTGTTGAATACGAATGTGCCGATAAAGCCGGGTTCCTTTACAGTAAAATCAATGATTTCAGTTTCGGGTTGGAAGAAGAGACCAACATTGTGGACGTTACATTGAGGATACATAAAGCCTTTGAAGTTAATTCATCGAAAGTAACCAAAGATTTTTACAGCGGATTTAGAAAAGAACATGAATCCTTTGCTGAATTTATTGAAGGAATCCATACAGAGGGAGACCGGCAATGGTACACTTCGGTTATGTTGAACAGATTGATGTTCTGCTATTTTATTCAGAAAAAAGGGTTCCTTAATTTCGATCACAATTATCTACGCAATAAACTTCAATGGACGAAGGAGCAACAAGGGGATAACCAATTTTTTGGGAGTTTTTATAAAGGATTTCTGCGTGTACTATTTCATGGAGGCTTGAACTCACCAAAGCATTCCATTGAGTTCACAAAGAAATACGGACGTATACCGTATCTCAATGGTGGAATGTTTGATGAACATGAACTCGAACAACAATATGCCGATATTGATATTGCTGATGAGGCGTTTGAAAAATTATTTGATTTCTTCGATAAGTGGCGTTGGCATCTTGATACACGTATTGAAGCAACAGGTAAGGATATAAATCCGGATGTATTGGGATATATTTTCGAACAATATATCAACGACCGTGCCCAGATGGGAGCTTATTATACAAAAGAAGATATCACGGAATATATCGGAAAAAATTGCATTCTGCCTTTCCTTATGGACGAGACAGCCAAAACATCTTCCAAGAAACATTTTACTCCCGATGGTTACGTGTGGGAAACATTGCGAAATTCAGGTGATACTTATATTTATGACGCAGTAAAGAAAGGGATGAACCTGAAAGATTTACCGGAAGAAATAGAGATTGGGTTGGATACAGAACAACCCAATTTATTGAAACGACGTAAGGAATGGAATAAAATCACTCCTGAAGCGTATGCCTTGCCTACTGAAATTTGGCGTGAAACCGTTGAGAGGAGGAAACGCTATACGGAATTATTAAACAAAATTCGGAATGGGAAAATCGTAGAAATAAACGATTTTATAACTTATAATTTGGATATCCGTCGTTTTGTGGAGGATTTGATTGCCGAAACTACCGATCATCTATTTATTCTGCATTTTTATAACGCTCTACAACGAGTTACGATACTTGATCCCACCTGTGGTTCGGGAGCTTTCCTTTTCGCTGCTCTTAATATTTTGGAACCTCTTTATGAAATATGTATTTTACGGATGCAGGAGTTTAATGCATCTAACAGTAACTTATTCAAGGATCAGTTAAACGAAATAGAACATAAATACCGCAGTAATATTCAATACTTTATTTACAAAAGCATTATTCTTCGTAATTTGTATGGTGTGGATATTATGCACGAGGCGGTGGAAATAGCCAAACTTCGTCTCTTCTTGAAAATGGTCGCTGTTGTAGATGTGGACAAGAGATCCGAAAATTTAGGACTTGACCCCTTGCCTGATATTGATTTCAATATTCGTTGTGGAAATACATTAGTCGGGTATGCCACCGAAGAGGAATTGGAGGAGGATCTTAATTACGGAAATATGTTCGATAAGATAGAATTCAAAGAACGTATTGATGATGAAATGCAAAAGGTCGCACTTGCTTATGACTTGTTTAAACAAATACAGTTCGACCAACAGGAAGACATGAATACTTTTAAAACGACAAAAATCGATCTGAATAATCGCTTGCAAGACTTAAATGGATTATTGAATAGGAAAATGTTTGGTGCAATGCAACGCTCGATATCTTACGACGAATGGTTTGCTTCACACCAACCTTTCCATTGGTTAGCCGAATACTACCAAATTATTAAAGGAAACGGAGGTTTTGATGTAATTATCGGAAATCCGCCGTATGTGGAATATAGTAAAATAAGAAATGATTATCAGATATCTAATATCTCTTGTTTGAAATCAGGAAATTTATATGCATTTGTTATTGAAAAGAGTATTTGTATATCAAGTGAGGGAGCAAGAAATGGAATGATTATTCAATTATCAGCTTTTTGCACGCCACGAATGGAAAGTTTTCAAGAAGTTTGGTTTAGAAGGGCTGAATTCTCTTCTCTTGCTTTCTTTGATGATAGACCTGGGAAGTTGTTTGATAATCTGGAACATATTAGGGTTGTAATTCCGATGATGAAAATTGGGAAACCTTGTATATATACTGCAACGACTAATTATATCAAATTCTACTCCGAAGTAAGAAATATATTATTTCAAATAATACATTATTCTATATCTAAAAATAATAGAAAGCTGTTTTCTGTGTTAAAAACTAATTCTTCTATTGAAAATTCCATGGTTGATAAAATATGGAATATGAACAAGACTATCTCTTTTTATGAATCTCCTAAGAAAAACGATAATTATGTTTACTATGGGTATGGATATGGCTATTTTGGTAAGATATTAAATTATAAATCATATTTCTTTGGAGAAAAAATAGACGAATCCACAGGTGATAAGTATTATTATATTAATACAGATTATTCAAATGATATTTTCGTTGCCTTAATCAACTCGACATTATTTTATTGGTTCTATATTAATTATTCAGATGGCCACAATTTTACTAAAACAGTTATAGGAGGAATGCCTTTTGTTTATCCTGATGATGAAAAACTTCTGACTAAGATTATAAAATTAGTCTCTATCCTAATGAGAGATTTAGAAAGTAAATCTAATCTGAAAATAGCAAACTATAAGGCTACAGGTAGAGTTGAATATAGAGAATATTACCCTAAAAAATCGAAATCTATTATTGACGAAATCGACAAAGTTTTGGCAGAACACTATGGCTTTACCGAAGAAGAGCTAGATTTTATTATTAATTACGATATAAAGTATCGAATGGGCAGTGAATTGAACGGAGAGAAGGAATAATTATGAGTGAATTTAAAGAGCTAGTATCAACACTACAAAGTTTTCCCCAAAAAGGAAAATTCAAATTAAATCAATATAGTTTTTTGACAGATGTATGTAATATTCCTAGAATCAACGATTGTAGTGGTATTTAGATACTTATATAGGTACAAGTGAAGAGAGGAGATAAGACACAGAAAAAACGGCTTGTGGGGACGACTTGTAAAAGGAAAACGGTTTGGTGATTTCAAAAGGAGAACGCTCGTTGAACAAATGAGAAAGGAGGGTATTTTAACTCTACGTGTTGAGTGGTTTATAACATACTGTGATGATGTGAAAGAAATCCCGAGGAAATGGGAATATGAACTTTTGCGTTTATTTCTTATTGAATATAATCGTTTGCCTAAATGGAATAACGAATTATAAGTCGTTGTGATTTTATGAAAATTCAAATCCGAGAGATTTGTTTCGTTCTATGAAGAATTTAATATCTTTGTATCAACATGGGTAATTTACATGAAAATAGTTCAGATTCAACCATTCTTAATGAAGGATTAGCCCAGTTAGGCTTAGCTTCAGAAAAGGATAAGTTTCTCTTTTTCGTTCAGGATAAGGAGACTTATTCTTATAAGCCTGCATTATGGTTCCAATTGGAGAAAGCCGAATTTTACCAGGCAAATGCTGTGTTTTTTAAAAAAGGTATACGTGAGGATGAACTTATTCCACAAATATACATATACGATTACACCTCATTTCCTCTTGCGAACAAAGACCTTTTGACAGAAATACATAAAAACGTATGGACTGGGGGCGAAATACCTATTGTATGCGTATTTTCCAAGACAGAAGTTATTATTTTAGATACGACTAAACCCGTTCAAGAACATAAGGGTGATTTTTCACCTGCATACCTTGTTGAAAATCTTAAAGATGTTGCAAGTGTCAATAAGCATATTTATAATAATTTAGCGCATCTATTGAAATCAGGAGCTTATTGGGATATGGCCAATGTGGATTTTTACAAAACATCTTCATATATTCAATTAACGAGCCTTTTACGAAAAGTAATAAATAAATTTACGGTAGAATCGGGACTTGCAGGGCGTAAGGATATTGTTCAAAAACTTATCATTCAATGCATTCTTGTCAAGTATTTAGAAGAAAGGCGTGATGAGAATAACAATACTGTTTTTCCGACAAGTTTTTTTGAAAATTATGGAGGCGCCCAACAGTTTAGCGATATCCTGATAAACGGACAACTTTTCAACTTTTTCGATTATTTGAATAAAGATCATTTTAACGGCGGAATTTTCAGATGGGATGATAAAGACAAATTGTTGCTCGACGGAAAACAGGAGGCGTTTAATTATTTAGCGGACGTACTGAGAGGATACATTGATACCAATGATCAGCATATATTGGAGTTTCCCGATAATTTTTCACGGTTGTATTCTTTCAATCATATTCCTGTGGAATTAATAAGCCGTCTTTACGAAGAATTTATTATTAAAGAAAATAAAAAAAGAAAACTTGAAGCGGACGAAGAAGGTTCGCGAAAAATAAAAAATGATGGCGTAGCCTATACACCCTCGCATTTGGTAAAACTTTTGGTAAATGAGGCTATGCCGTTAAATGAAGTCCCCGACGATTTGGGAAATTTTAAGGTGTTAGATCCTGCCTGTGGTTCGGCGATTTTTCTCGTTGTCGCTTTCAAACGTTTGGTTCAATGGTGGCGGCAAAAGAATGAGTATAAAAATCCGAAGTTGGATGATTTAATAACGCTTCTTAATGCGGTTTATGGAGTCGATTCTGATCCAAAAGCGGTACAAATTTCTGTTTTCAGCCTTAGCATTGCGTTGTGCGATGAGCTTTCGCCCAAAGAGATTTGGGAGGATTTGGAATTTGAAAATTTGGAAGGTAAACAGATTTATCATAAGGACTTCTTCGATTGGAAAAAAGAAATACCGAGAGATCTTCTATTTGATGTAGTTATTGGTAATCCTCCGTTCGTAAGAGGTGGAATCAATAAGAATATGAATAAGTGGACTATTAATGAAACACAGGTTGTAAATATTCCAAGGAATCAAATAGCACTTAAATTCTTATCCGAGTCTTTGGCCTTATTGAAAAATAATGGATTATGCTGCTTGATTGTAAAAGCTCTTCCTCTATTGTACAGTAATAGTGAAGTTTCCAAAGCCTATTTAAAAGCATTAACCCTGAATTATCATATAAATCAAATCTTTGATTTTACTCCATTAGCACGGAATAAGTCTCTATGGGATGGAAGTGGGAAAGCTGCAGATGTTAGTGCTGTTGCTATTTTTATTACGAATTCCAAACCTGATTTCAGTAGAAATATATTACATGCAATCTTTAGAAGAACAAAGGTCAATACTGAACGGATATATTTTGAGATAGATAAGTATGATTTGCATTTTGTTCTAAGAAATGAGATTTATGAAAAAGATTCTTTTATTTTCAAAATCAATCTAATGGGTGGAGGACGATTAAAAAATTTAGTATATAAATTAAGATCGTACCCTTTATTAAAAGACTATGAAGAGAGAGGGATTTGTATTCTTAGAGAGGGACATGGAACGTTATCTAAAAATGTAAAAAATGCCCCACTAACTAATAAAAGAATAAATTCAAGAAGAGGAGTTGTCAATGGTTCAGTTGTTGCAACAGAATATATTTCGGAAGAGGAAAGAATTAAAATTATTGATTCACCTGTATATTATGCACCTACATTAGTTATTAGTGAAACTCTGGATCTAGAGACAAAGTCAATAACAAAAGCGTTGACAAGTGAAAATTTAATCTTTAAGAATAGATATATAGGTATACATTCTTTTGATATAGAGACCTTCCCTTTGTCTGGCTTATATGAAAGATTGATACTAAATGAGGCAACATATATTGTGTATCTGCTATCCACAAGTGCTCAGATATATGTTAATCTAAATACTTCAATTTATTGTGAAGATTTAAGAGAGTTACCCATTATAGCGAAAGACTTTACATTAACTTCTCAAGATAGAAATATACTACAAGATACACTAGAATATCTGGATGATTTTATTCGTCATAAAAATTCAAAGGCTCTTAATCAAATATCACGAAAAAAGATTTGCGAGACAATTTCTTTTTACGGACAAGAGTTTTCCAATACTATAAATGAACTTTATGCTGACGGGATTAATACTTTTAAGCTCACAGATATTATTTACTTTGAAAAAGAGAATTTAATTGGAGCGTTGTTTTCTTATGATAATGAAAAAAATGACAAGCCAAATGTAATAAGAGAGAACGAGGTTACCCAAATAGAGGGGTTGGTGAATTTTGATATAAATGAGAGTCTTACGGCAACCCGAATTATACAATATTATGCCCCCAATAAAGTGCTTTTTGTTAAACCCAATCAGAAACGCTATTGGTTAGCATCTATAGCATATAGGGATGCAGATAGTGTATTTGCTGACATTTTAAATAACAAATAATTATGTTGGCAAACTCTTTTCAAAATTCTATCTCTACAGGTGTTCCCAATTTTACGTATAGTGATAAACTGGATAATATTTATAAATCATCCTTATTGGGAGCTGTACCTGAATTTATCTATGGCTTAAATACTTATTCAAGAACGAAAAGCTTGAGTGAAGAAGATTTCTCTCAGGAATATCTAATCGCATTAAGTAGATACCTCTCAAAAAATCCAAAAGGTATATTAGCTGTTCCAGAGTATAAGGATATTTATACCCAAGGAGCAAACCCTGTGAAACGAGTAGATATTGCATTTGTTCCCTCAGAACAAGGAGCTTCAAACTCTAAATTATATACAGTTGAGGCGAAAAGACTGCCTACAGGTAAGGGAGAAAGGGAAAAAGAGTACATATATGGTTTTTCTACAACTGGCTCACCGTCAGGAGGAATTCAACGTTTCAAAACAGGAGATCATGGCTATGGTCTTCCAGAGAGTGCTTTGTTGAGCTATGTGGAAGAAAATGACTTTATCTATTGGCATAAAACCATCAATTCATGGATTGTGGATAAGGCTAAAGAATTACCGGTAGACTGGAAAGAAGATGAACGATTGAAAGATCTTGATATTGACCCAACTGAAATCTGTTCTACATGCTACTCTGTAGCATACAGAGAGTCTGATTCAATTGAATTATTCCATCTTTGGATAAAAATACCTAAGAACAAGAACTAATGTTATGAGTAACCCATTTTATTTAGGAGATATAGCTATTCTAAATCAACCCAAGGTTGCATTCTTAAGCTCTCGAAAAATTAGTTCTGCAACGGTTCTGAAATGTTTCGATTGGGCGACAGAGCAACGTGATAAAGACGCATGTGTAATAAGTGGTTATCACTCTCCGTTGGAGAAAGATGTCCTGCATTTTTTGCTGAAAGGGCTTCAACCTGTTATACTCGTTTTGGGACGTTCGATGTACAAGCAATTGCCTATTTATCTGCAAAAACCCTTAGAAGAAGGTCGACTTTTGATCGTATCCCCAGTATCTCAATCTATCCACCGCCAATCAGTGCAAAGTTGTACTATCCGGAATAAATACATTATTGATAATGCAGATGAAATAGTTTTCGGTTCACTTGATGAAAAAGGAAATTTGTATCCATTATACCGTCAAGCAATTGAAGACGGAAAGAAAGTAAAGGTAATATCGTGAATGATGGCAGTGGAAGAAAGGAGTGAAAAATAAATTCATAAGATATCGATTTTAGTTTCTAAAGACTAAAATAAATCAAAGGTGAAAATCGTTATTTGAGATTTTTTACCTGAATTTTTTAGACTTTCTCAAAAATGCGGACAAATTGCGGACACGGGAAACAAAACAAAAACGCTAAATATTTTATTATTAAAAATTTAGCGTTTTAAAATCGTACCCAGAGCCGGGAT
>JBAZIG010000016.1:0-5695 GCA_041651955.1 Minisyncoccota bacterium
ACATGCCAAATCAAACATTTTAGTTTTAAATTCCAGAAAGATCATTTCTTTGTTTTGTTTCTAATATGCAGCAAATATAGTGCATATTGGGAACAAAACAAAATATTGAGGTAGATTGGTGGCGGTTTATGCTGTTGGTGTTTGCGGAGTTTGGCGGAGTATCAGGCTATAAAAAGAAAACCATAACGGATCTGTGATCAATTATGGTTCTTGTGTGGTGCCACCAGAACGTTTTGCCTTTTAGTAACTACCACATTTATAATATCTTATAGAGTATCAAAACAACCGTGCAAATGAATGAACATAGTGCTTTTTTCGGCGTTTTGCCCGACAATGCTATTGTCATTTCCAATACGAGACAAAGGTACAGAAAATAGATGTAATCCCTAAGCAAAATGAAATATTATTCGCTTTATAGTGAAACTAAAACAATTTACTTTTCGTCCCAACAAAAGTCAATGTCAATCGATGCATCGCCCTTGTCGCCGCCACATAGAGCATACTCTGGTCAATCTCCGATTGGTAATTCTTATCAGTCACTTGCGGAATGATTACTTCATCGAACTCCAACCCTTTTGCCATGTGAGCAGAAGTGATTATAATACCTTGTACGAAAGCAGAACTTTGATTTGAAAGGAAGTAAACATCATCTGTATATGCTTTTAACTTATCTGCTATGTCTTTTGCCTGTAATTCAGTCTTACAAACAATCCCAAGTGATTTATAGGACGACTTTTTGAATGTAGAAATCAAGTTCGCAATGCAGGATATTTCATCTTCCTCATTCTTGCATTTAAGAATTTGCGGTTTCTCTCCATGCCGGGCAACGGGTTCCAGTTCTTCGTTTTTCCGAATCTTCTGTGCAAAATCAGTTATCTCGTATGTTGAACGATAACTCTTGCATAGTTTCATCACCTCTCCCGTAATGAGTGCTTTCTGAATCATATCCGCATTCGATGAACCGTAAGGATTAACTGACTGGCTTGCATCACCCAAAACGGTCTTTCGACAAGGATATAGCTTTTGTATCAACTTATACTGTATAGGTGAGTAGTCCTGCATCTCATCAATCAAAAGGTGTTTGACTGGCGATTTCGTGTTATTCCCGTCCAATGCGATGTGGATATAAGCCAATGGTGCTAAATCCGCATATTCAAGTGTTCGATTCTTACGCATCTTAAACAACTCGGGCTTACCAATCCATTCAAAGAAATCTTTATAGACCTGTACATCGTTGTTCCCGGCAAACATGTTCCTTATTTCTTTTTTGAGCATATTCCGTTCGGCAGTGGTAACTGTGATCCGATATTGAACCTGTGCCATTTCCAGAATATAATCAGTCATTGTTTCAAAACGTTGCCGCATCGGATAGCGGTCAAAACGCCTAAATTGTTCTTCAATAAATTCGGCAGGAATAGTAACATGCTTTGTTAGCTTTACATCTACCGCTTTGAAATAGTTGTTCTCAATATGCAGGATAAATCGGTCGAGTTGGGAAATAAAATCAAACGATGCCTTATACTGTATGCGATCTGTAAAGCCCGGAGCTGGTTTTGTGAGCAATTCGTTTACCTGCTCAAAAAAGGTCTGAAACTTATATTTGTTGTCCAATACGCTGGAAAGTATTTGCTCCATACTGGTTTCAGGTACGGTTTCTTCGCCAAGTTCGGGAAGCACATTAGATATGTAATCGGCAAACACCTTGTTGGGTGAGATTATCAATATGTCCTTTGAGGAAATGCTACCCTTGAAAGCATAAAGCAGGTAAGCGATACGGTGCAGGGCAATAGAAGTCTTTCCCGATCCGGCAACTCCTTGTATGATGATTGTTTGAGCATCTTCATTACGGATAATCCGGTTCTGCTCCCGCTGAATGGTAGCCACGATATTCTTCATCTTATCGTCCGCATTGGAACTTAATTCCTTTTGAAGAATATCATCATGAACAGTCAGCGAACTCTCAATCATATATTCCATTCTGCCTTTCCGAATACGATATTGCCGTTTGAGTGTAATATCTCCCGTCACTTCGCCTGCCGGAGATTCGTAAGAAGCCTCTCCCAATTCATAGTCATAAAACATACTCGAAATCGGCGCACGCCAGTCATAAATAAAGCTCATCTTACTATCCGAATCATAGAACGAGTGAACGCCAATATAGACAGGTAAAACTTTTCCGTCTTTTTCCCTACTCTTAAAGTCAATCCGACCGAAGTATGGAATATCCAGTATCTTACCCAATCGTTTGCGTTTATCAATCACATTCTCGCCTAATGCAAAATGATTCAGAATGCTTTCCCGCATCGAGCGAATCTCGTGCGGGTCAATATCTTTGTTCGACCACAGGTAATCTTTATACTCTGCCAGTGTATCGACATGTTCTTTCACTGACACATCCGTACTATTAATAGTCTTATTCAGCAAATTGATAACCTGCTGTAAATAATCACGTTCCTGTTTCTCTGTTTTATTAAATATCATAAAGCACTCCTTGTTATTACATTAAAAAAGACACAAAAGGGTGCGCAAAATTACTGCATATCAGTGGTGTACGAAATGGCTATTTATAGCTAAATATCAAAACCAGTTTTGTATCTTTGCACGCTCAATAAAATAAATATGGATATTCTAAAACTCGCAGAGCAGAATCAGCAAGCCGCATGGGAAATACTGGAAGATACTCGTATTATCCCGGCATGGGAACGCATTGGTGCAACTGTTAATATTATCGGTTCGCTTAAATCAGGTTTGTTGATGAAAAGCAGGGATATAGACATGCACATCTATACCGACCATCTCAATATAATAGAGAGTTTCTCTGTTATGCAGGAGTTGGCAGAACGTCTTCCTCTGAAAGAAATCCAATATATAAATGGGATAAATACCGAAGAAGAATGTATCGAATGGCACGCCCGGTATGAAGATAAAGAAGGGAACACATGGAAGTTTGACATGATTCATATCCGCCGAGGTTCCAAGTATGACGGCACGGTAGAGCGAGTAACCGATGCTATAATCAATCAACTAACGCCTGAAATCCGACAAACTATTCTTCAAATCAAATACGATGTGCCGGAAGGTGTATTTATTCCGGGTATAGAGATATACCATGCTGTTTTTACGGGTGGAGTGAAAACGTATGAGGAACTGGAACAATGGAGAAAAACCAATCCGTTGACAAACAGTTTGGATTGGCTACCTTAATAGATGATGCCAAAATCGCGTGCAGTATTAATCGCCTCCATCACATTATCAACATCCAGTTTAGACAATATATTCTTTCGGTGATTATTAACCGTATAAATACTGATATGCAGTCTATCTGCAATTTCTTTACTTAGAAAGCCCTGACGAATTAACAGAAGTATCTCTTTTTCCCGGTTAGTTAACTGTTTCTCTGCCGGAGTGAATGCCTGAGCAAATATCTCGCCCGTCTTACTATTAATAACCGTTCGCTTGATTCTTTCGGTAAATGTTTGGTCGGGAGATATATCTACAACTCCCATAATAATCCAAGCCTTGCCGTTCCTATCCTTCTCAAGAACCTGCTGTCGGCTGGTTACATTTACATACTGCCCTTTAGCGTTCAGTATCCGGTATTGGAATATCTGCTGATAGTCATTTCTTTCTTCCTGCGGAAGCGAATAAATAAACTTCCCATGCTCAATCTGGTACTCCAACAGCTGGGAACGGTCATCCGGATGTATCCTGTCTTCCAATAGATCGCCCTGCTTCCTTATCGTTTTTATCCAAGCAGGATTATATCCGAAAAGAGTAGAGAAGTTATCAGAAGCGAAGTCGTACCTTTCTTTGAACACATCGACTGTGAAAATACAACTTTGGCTCATTCGGGAGAATGCCTGTATAGATTCCCGCTTCTTATTCCATAAATCATAGTTGATGTCAAAGTTGCTGATATGCTGCCTTGACCATAGTTCTTCGGGAGTTATATTATTGGAAATCATGGGGCAAAGATAGCTATAAATAGTCATTTCTCAGGTGGAAAACAATGAATATTTTTGTTGCTAAAAACGTGTGGGACGTCTATTATTTACAATTTCAGATGATTGACTACCACTATTTTTGAGTTCGAAATTTGAAAGCAGGAATCTACAATCGTTATGTTGCGCTTGCTCTTACTCTAAACAACGGTTATGAAAAATGAAATAGAAAAAATAGTCAGCGAATTGAAGGCTTCAATACAAGTTGGAGAATTAGAACTGTACGATATAGTTCAAAACGTTCCGTCTATGATATTGATGATGGAAGATGCTTTTGAAAAATTGAAAGCAAATGTTTCGAAATACGAATTTCTTACACGACAGGAGGAGATTGCGTTCTTCAAAGAAACGAAACCCAAGATATTTAGTAGGCTGATATATCTTCGTAAGATATACTATCTTGAAGTCAATCGTCCTGTTTCAAACTACACTACCATAAGAGCATATTTGGAAAAAGAGATTGATAACATTAATTCATTTTCCAATAAGAACGCTGAATTTATCCAATATTATCGCTCAGGACAGACTTGCTTTGACGAACACTATTTTGTGCGAGGTCGTTTTGAAATGGATTTAAACCTCGAAAGTTTCTATTTTGAAAGGGACCCTCGTTTTTCCACAAACTCTGACTTCAAAGCAGCCAGATTGCTTGCCAACGATATGCTGGCGGCTTATCTGAATTGCGAGTTATCGAAACTGAAATATCAAGAAGAAAACAGCTATAACATAAATGATGAACTGCCTCCTGCTAAATGGACTGATAAGAAAACGGCACTTGGAGAAATAATTTATGGAATCCATGAAGAAAAAAGTATCAATGCGGGAATGATAGAAATTAAAGCATTGGCAACTATTTTCGGGCGAATATTCAAAGTCGATTTGAGCGATATTTATCGCATATTTTTAGAAATCAGAAGTCGAAAAACCAATCGGACAGAGTATCTCAACCGCTTGATTAAAGCCTTGAACCGAAGAATGAATGAGGCAGACGGCAGATAACCCAATTAAATATATTATCTTTGTATGCGTAAAATAAAGAAAATAAGAAGTATATCAGATACTTCATAGATATATAACATAACGTTCGCTGAACGTCTCAATGTAGAAAACTGGCACTTTTCAAAGACTATCGAGACAACAGTCGCAATGTTCATGCTATACGAAAGTATGGCGTGGACTTGCCTGTTTCGATAGTCGGGTATGCCAGTACCTCTACATTGAGCAGTGTGAGTTCCACGCTTTTTTCGTATTTAGCATAACATTTTAAGAATCATGAAGAAAATAAAGTTATACATAGCAGCTTCCATTGACGGGTACATTGCCCGCAACGATGGCGATTTGGATTGGTTAATGAAATATCCCATTAACTCTGAAACAAATTACGGGTATGATGATTTCTACAAGTCCGTCGATACGGTTATCATGGGCGGACAAACATACCGAGACATTCTGAATATGGATTTCGTTTGGCCATACAAGGATAAAACGTCCTATGTTGTAACCCGCAATTCGATGGGGACAAAAGAGAACGTCCACTTTATTACGGAGAATATAGTTGAAGAGATTTCAAAACTTCGAGAAGAAAAAGGTCAAGACATCTGGCTTGTCGGCGGTGGTCAGTTAATAACTGATGTTTCGCAGTAAAAAATGAAGTTGATAATCAGAGGATAAGAGATAAAAAAAGCAGCATATTT
>JBAZIG010000016.1:5705-15043 GCA_041651955.1 Minisyncoccota bacterium
CAGTTAATAACAATGCTTCTCAATCAGGATATGGTTGATGAAATGATAATAACTACTATCCCAGTTCTTCTTGGAAACGGAATACCATTGTTTCCTGATAGTCCAAAAGAATTAGAATGGAAATTACAGGATTGTAGGAGCTATGAAAATGGTATAGTTCAGATCGTTTATAAAAAGAAGTAAGGACTGAAAATAGTAGATAGAAAGCCACTCCTATTTTATAAGTTAGCAAGATAGGAAAAGTCCTAAATCTGTTTGCATCATACTTTTGTAGAAACAAATAAAAGAAATGAGTATGACAAAAACAGAACGAGTTACAAGTATTATCCTAGCGGTTATCCTTCTACTAACCGTTGCCAACAGCACATGGTATTTTCTGGGCATTGCCAAAGTGAGCGCTGTTCAATGGCTTGTTTTCAACGCATGTGCTCCGTCGAGTATCGCTTTCCTGCTGGGGTTAATCTTCTATTTCAGAACAAAGAACAAAATGTGGCTTACAATCGCCGTTGTGCCGATGATGTTCTTCGGAACAATGGGCTTGTTTATCTTTCCGTGGAAAAGCGGAATTGATCTTTTGACCCAATTCTCCCATATCATTATGACGCTCAATATCGTATTGGGTTTATGGATTACATTAAAAGACAAAGATTACAAGGTTTTAGGAAACGGATTATTGTCAAGCGTATTAATAGGAATACCTTTTATAGCATTCACCCAGGCCTACTGCCGTGAACATGCGGAGGAAGTAATGAGAGTTTTAGGAATCTAATTTCAGTAAATAAGATGCAACAACGAATATCAACCATAGAGGAATACCAGAAACAGATCAATATCATTGTGGAGTATATCAACAATCACTTGGATCAAGCCGTTGATTTGACAAAACTGGCTGAAATAAGTCATTTCTCTCCCTATCACTTCCACCGCATTACCCGTGCGTTTATGGGAGAACCTATCGGAACTTATATCGTTAGGGTTCGGCTGGAAACTGCTGCCCGTTTGATTCGATATACCGATATGTCTGTTGCTGAAATCGCCTACCGTGTCGGCTACGATGTTCCTGCGTCTTTATCAAAAGCATTCAAACAACAATATGGTATTTCGCCGTCAGAATACCGCACCAACAAAGATTTTACCATTATGAAAGCAGAAAAGAAAGATATGCAATTAAAGATAAAAGCACCCAAAATAGTGGAGATTGAAGCCAAGCAAGCCATTTACATTAAACTCACAGGCAAATACGGAAGCCTCGACTTCTCAGGTTCATGGCAACGTTTGTGGCAATTCGTCAAAGAACACAAGCTCTTTACTGCCGGAATGGAGCATATAGCCATTTATCACGATGACCCGAAAGTGACAGAAAGCGATAAACTCCGCACCGATATTTGCCTTGTCGTTAAAAAAGACGTAAAGCCACAAGGCGATATTGGAGTAAAAGAAATCAAAGCGGGAAAGTTTGCTATGTTTCACTATCAGGGAGCATACAGCAATTTAGATGCTGTCTATGATATGATTTATGGAAAACTCTTGCCGGAGAATGGCTTGAGGCTTAGGGATTATCCTTGTTTCGAGAATACCTCAATCACCCAGACAGAACAGAACCCGAAAAGTTGAAAACAGAAATCTATATTCCTGTGGAATAAGATAGTATCTTTGTATCTGAAAAGGAATGGGATTAAGCATGGAAATCAGAAATAACAAACCCACATTATTCGAGAAATCAACCTGCAATATATGGACTGATCCTTATATTCAGCAACAGATGCTGAAAGAACATTTGAATCCAATATCCGATGGAGCAAGTCGGAAACAGGAGTCAATATTAAAAATCATAGATTTTGTACTTAATCAGTCAAAACCCAAAAGCCGTCTGCTTGATTTGGGATGTGGTCCTGGCTTATACACTTCTCTATTCAAAGATAAAGGCTATGATGTAACAGGGATTGATTTCAACAAGGCTTCCATCGAATATGCAATTGGCAAAAGAACGGATATCAACTACATTTTGGGCGATTATATAAATGAGTATCCCGCTGGGGAGTATGATACAGTAATCATGATTTACTGCGACTTGGGCACTCATTCCGACAAAGACAGAGATAAATTGCTGGAAAATATATATCATTCCTTGAATGATGGCGGTGTTTTCATTTTCGATGTCTTTACCGAAGAACTCGTGAAAGACAAGCAGAAAGATAAAGGCTGGGATTATGCTCATCAAGGAGGCTTCTGGAGTCAAGAGGAATATCTGTTGTTGAGCCAAACTTTCCATTACCCCGAGAATAAAGCATTTGGCTATCAATATAACCTATTGACTAAAGACGAGACCAAACAATTCATTGTTTGGGATAGATATTACACAGAAGAAGAGATCATTCTCGTCCTACAAAATATAGGTTTCCGAAAAGTTACTATACACAAGAATATTTTGGATGGCAATAGCTTTACATCCGGTAGCGAAATGTTTATTGTAGCGGAGAAATGAAATGTAAGACAAATAAATATCTACTATTGTTCATCATAATATGAAAATTAGAAATGTAACTTTAGCTGACGCGAAAGAAATCTGCGATATTTACAACTACTATATAGAATATACTGCCGTAACTTTTGAGACGGTTGCCGTAAGCGAAAGTGAGATGCAGCATCGAATAGCTGCTTTTTTAGATGATGACTTTCCTTATTTAGTCGGAGAGGTAAACGGTAAAATAGTAGGTTATTGCTATCTGCACAACTGGAATAACCGCTGTGCTTATTCATCCACAAAAGAGGTAACTGTATATCTGGAGAAAGATCAAAAAGGCAAAGGTCTTGGCACAATTTTGTACCAGTATCTTTTCAAAGAAATACATAAAAGAGACATACATTCTATTATTGCCGGTATTTGCACTCCGAATGAAAGAAGTGTACGTCTGCATGAAAGTTTCGGTTTCAAACAGGTATCGCACATGAAAGAAATTGGTTGGAAATTCGACCAATGGCGTGATGTCGGGCACTGGCAACTAATAATAAACAAAATGCCACCCAAAATTCTTATTCTTTGCACAGGCAATAGTTGCAGAAGCCAAATGGCACATGGTTTCTTGCAATCCTTTGACACCAAACTACTGGTTTATTCGGCAGGGACACAGCCAAGTGGGCAAGTAAATCCTAAAGCAATAGAAGTTATGCAAGAGGTTGGAATAGACATTTCGCACCATACGCCCCATAACGTAGATGATTATACGAATGATGATTGGGACTACGTTATTACAGTTTGTGGCGGTGCAAATGAACATTGCCCGACCTTCTCAGGAAAAGTAAATAAACTGTTGCATATAGGTTTTGAAGATCCTTCCGAGGCAATAGGAACAGCCGATTTCATACAATCTGAGTTTATTAAGATAAGAGATGCAATCAAGAAAGCCTTTTTCGAGCTATATTGCAATGAAATAAAGGATTATTTTTAATCAAAAAAGAATATGAACAAGAACCTTACCAATAAGAAAAGTCTTTTTATGGTTTTGGATGTGTTAGAAGAACTAAACATCCGCTACTGGGTTGACGGAGGTTGGGGTGTTGATATCCTTATTGGTGAGCAGACAAGAGAACACCGGGATGTTGATATTGACTTCGATGCTACTTTTGAAACGATATTGATTGATAAGTTAGAAGGGCTTGGCTACCAAATCACAACCGATTGGCGACCGGCTCGGGTAGAATTATCTCATCCCATACATGGACATATTGATATTCATCCGTTAATAATCAGCGATTCGGGCGATGCAAAACAAGCTGACTTGGAAGGTGGTTGGTATCATTTTAAAGCTGAATATTTCTCAGAAGCGTTGTTTGAAGGAAGGACGATACCCTGTATTTCGCTTGAAGCACAGCGGCTATTCCACAGCGGGTATGAATTGCGGGAAGTAGACAAGGAAGATTTGAAAAAACTGGATTCGCTTGGAAATAGTAATTAAATAAAAACGCATTGAGTAGATGAATACAGATACAATCATTTATCGACTAGCCACAAGCAATGACATTGCTTTCATGTCTCAAATCTTAGTAGATGCCGCCGCTGCCTCAAGAGTAAATATGTCTGTACATGATTTACCGAATCACCCAGATACCTATCAGTACATAGAAGGCTTCCCCAAAGGTTCGGATGTAGGAATTATTGCAGAGATAACCAATAAACAGATGATAGGCGCAGCGTGGATACGCTTATTACCTACTGATGAACATGTGGTTACCTATCCTTTACCGGAGCTAACGATGGGCGTGATACCCGAATGCAGGCGAATGGGCATAGGAGAACGGATGATGGAGGAGCTATATAAAGCAGCTATTGCGATGAATATTCCCGAAATATCGCTGGGTGTACATAAAGAGAACCTGCCAGCAGTCAATCTGTATTGGAAACAGGGTTGGAAGGTAGATGGAACCTATAAGGAATATATAATGATGAGCAGAAAGCTTTGAGCAGATACCAAAAAAGTATTACCTTTGCAATGCTGGACGACCGGCTATAAACTAATAACAGATGGACGACCATCCTAAATCATTAAATTATGGCATGGTTATTCCTTGTATTAGGAGGTCTTTTCGAAATAGGCTGGCCTCTCGGTTTCAAATTAGCTTCATCTACTCCACACAAGTTCTTGTTTATTGCGATGTCCGTAGTCTCTATGGCTATGAGCGGTTACTTTCTGTATCTTGCTCAGCGAAGTATCCCTATTGGTACAGCGTATGCCGTATGGACAGGCATCGGAGCTATTGGCACGATTACAATAGGTATTCTCTTTTTCAATGATTCCATGGGACTGATGCGACTGTTTTCTGCATCGTTGATTATCATTGGTATAATTGGGTTGAAGTTCTTTTAATTCGTATTTTTGCGTCAAATGCACATGGGAAATATTGAAATAAAAAGAATCACTCTTTGCGATATAAATCAATTGCAGGACATTAGTAGGCAAACCTTTTGGGAAACATTCTCAGAGTATAACACCAAAGAAAATATGGCTGATTATTTGGAATCCAGTTTCTCATTAGCCAAATTGACTTCTGAGTTAAATGATCAGAATTCTGAATTCTATTTTGCACGACATAACAACAATGTGATTGGATATTTGAAAGTGAACTTTGGAGAATCACAAACAGAATTAAAAGATTCAAAAGCATTGGAAATCGAAAGAATTTATGTCGTAAAAGAATTTCAGGGTAAAGATGTCGGACAATCACTTTATAAGAAAGCGATGCAAATTGCAATGAACATCAATGCCATGTATATATGGTTAGGGGTTTGGGAGAAAAACACAAAAGCAATTCGCTTTTACAAGAAAAATGGATTTATTGAATTCGACAAACATATCTTTAACTTAGGCAATGATGAGCAAACCGATATCATGATGAAATTCAGACTAAAAGGTTAATGCGCATTGAAACAAAAATATATATGAATACAGATTTCATAAACATAACACCGGAAAACATCATCGATGAGCATATCTGCTGCATTATCCGCAGCAAAAAGTCTCATCCAGGTATCGACACTAAACGTGGGTGGCTTGCTGACCGACTAACCGAAGGTCATGTCTTTCGTAAGTTGAATGCCAAGGCTACGGTTTTTATTGAATATGCGCCTTTAGAAACAGCTTGGGTTCCCATCATTGGTGATAACTATTATTACATCTATTGTCTGTGGGTTTTGGGGGAATACAAGGGGAAAGGATATGCAAAAGCATTGATGGAGTATTGCTTGGATGATGCCAAAGCGAAGGGTAAATCCGGCGTCTGTATGCTTGGGGCAACAAAACAAAAAGCTTGGCTTTCCGACCAGTCATTTGCGAAGAAGTACGGCTTTGAAGTGGTTGACACAACCGATAACGGGTACGAACTACTGGCTCTCTCTTTTGATGACACAAAACCCCGGTTTGCCTCCAAGGTAAAAGAACCGGGAATAGAAAACAAAAAGTTGACCATCTATTATGACATGCAATGTCCCTATATTTCTCAAAACGTCGAGATGATTAAGCAGTATGGTGAAATGCATGACATTCCTGTCTCTCTCATTCAAGTGGACACGCTACAAAAAGCGAAGGAATTGCCCTGTGTTTTCAATAACTTTGCTGTGTTTTACAAAGGACGGTTTGAGACAGTGAATTTATTAACTGTTGATAACCTAAAGAGAATACTTAAGATATAAGCTACCAGAATGCCCAAGAACGCTATCGAATCAAAATCCAAGATGTGGAACCTGTGGCACGGCTGTCATAAGCTGAGTGCAGGTTGCCAGCATTGCTACGTCTATCGGGGCGATGCAAAGCGAGGTATTGATAGTAGTATCGTAACCAAAACCAAGAACTTTGACCTACCCATTCAAAAGAAGCGCAATGGTGAATACAAAATCCCTTCCGGTTCGCTGGTCTATACCTGTTTTACTTCCGACTTCTTCGTGGAAGATGCCGATGAGTGGCGTGCGGAAGCCTGGGAGATGATACGCCTTCGCAGTGATTTACGGTTTATGATGATTACCAAACGCATCGACCGCTTGCAAGTATCCCTTCCCGATGACTGGGACGAAGGTTATGAGAACGTAACCATCTGCTGCACTGTCGAGAATCAGGATCGTGCCGACTACCGCCTACCTATCTACAAAGAGGCTCTGGTAAAACATAAAATCATTATCTGCGAACCGCTTCTGGAGCGTATCGACCTCAGTCCGTATGATATAGGTGCGTGGGCAGAACAGGTAGTTGTCGGCGGAGAGTCGGGCTATGATGCCCGTCCTTGCAACTATGATTGGGTGATTGAATTGCATGACTTATGCGTTGCACAGAACGTTTCCTTCTGGTTCAAACAAACAGGAGCCAAGTTTATCAAGGATGGCAAACTCTACAACATCAACCGCCGACTGCAACATGCGCAGGCACGCAAAGCGGGAATCAATCACTATATTTAAGGTAGATACAAAAAAAATATCGTATCTTTGCCACCCTATGACAACAACTAAGAAGGATTTGGTGTAGTAAATAAGTTCCGACGTTCTGTCGAACTTATCCCTTAATTTATACTCAGGCATGTTCTTGCCGGAGTTATTTTCATATCTATATAACAACAATTTATGACTTGCGATGGGTGTATTGTATCCCTATCCCATGGTCATAACAATACCATTAAAACAATGAGTAACGAAAATAAAACAATATACGATTTCGACTTTAGTCTAATCTGCGAATACTTCGCACAAGTAGAACGTCAAGGACCGGGAAGTCCTGAAACAACCCGTAAAGCACTGAGCTTTATCGATAATCTGACTGAGAACTCCCGCATTGCCGATATTGGTTGCGGAACGGGCGGACAGACAGTTACATTGGCACAACACGCACCGGGCAAGATTACCGCACTGGACTTGTTTCCCGACTTTATTCAAATCTTCAACCGGAACGCCATTCAACTGGGGCTGCAAGACCGTATAAAAGGCATCGTCGGTTCAATGACCGACCCGCTACCTTTCGAGAATGAGTCGCTCGACCTGCTTTGGTCGGAAGGCGCGATCTACAATATCGGTTATGAACGCGGACTGAACGAATGGCGACAGTATCTGAAGAAAGGCGGCTACATCGCCGTATCGGAAGCCTCGTGGTTCACCGATGAACGCCCCGAGGAGATCAACGATTTCTGGATGGCAAGCTATCCCGAGATAGATACGATCCCCAACAAGGTTACCCAGATGCAGAAAGCAGGCTATGTCCCTATTGCCACATTTGTTATCCCGGAAACCTGCTGGACGGAACATTTCTTTGCTCCCTGCCACAAGGCTCAGGAAGATTTCTTAAAGAAGTACCCCGGAAACGAAACAGTAGAAAGCCTGATTTACAACCAACGCCGCGAAGAGGTGTTGTACAATAAGTACAAAGCGTTTTACGGCTACGTGTTCTATATCGGGAAGAAGATTAATTAATTACACAACAATGAACAATTTACAATTATACGGTTGGAATGAAGAATTATTCCGACAAAAACAAGAATCAAACTATAAAGACCTCGCACACGGACGGGTAGCGGTTACACATAAAACCTGTTACGAAGTGGTTGCCGAATCGGGGTTTTATACCTGCGAACTTGCCGGCAATATGCTCTATGGCAGGAGTGCGTCCGAATATCCATGCACGGGCGACTGGGTTATTTTCCAACCCGTCGATACAGATAAAGGTATTATCCTCGACAGTTTGTCCCGGCAAAAGACGCTTTATCGGCTGAAAAACGGGACTGCTTCAGAGCGGCAGGCAATCGCTTCGTTTGTCGATAAAGCCTTTATCGTGCAAAGTCTGGATGAACACTTTAATGTGCGCCGGATTGAACGTTTCATGTTGCAAACCGCAGACGAAAGCATTCAGCCTGTATTGGTATTGACTAAAACGGACTTGGGTTTCAACCGGGAAGAGACGGAAAACACTCTGAAGCATATCTCCGCTAAGATACCCGTTTTCTACACCAGCATAGAATCGCAGGAAAGCATTGATCGGCTTCGGGCATTTATTGCTCCCGGCGAAACAATTGTCTTTACAGGCATATCGGGCGTAGGGAAGAGTACGTTGATCAATGCCCTTTGCGAGCGAGAGGTTTTGCAGACAGGTGCGATTAGCGATTCAACCGGGAAAGGGCGCCATACGTCAACCCGCCGCGAAATGGTATTGATGTCGGACGCGGGCGTACTGATCGATACTCCGGGGGTAAAGCTATTCGGTGTTACAACCGACAACGCCGATAAGCTGTCGGAGATTCTGGACATATCAGACTACGAGGGTAAGTGCCGGTTCGATGACTGTCAGCACATTAATGAGAAAGGCTGTGTTATAATCGAAGCGGTAGAAAATGGCGAGATAGACCGTGGCATATATGAGAGTTACCTGAAACTTCGTCGGGAGGCATGGCATTATACGGCTTCCGTGCATGAGAAGCGGAAACAGGAAAAATCATTTACCAAGATGGTAAGGAACTTCAAAGATAAGAGACAGAATATATAAACTAACAGATAAACATACAAAGATGATACAGTTAAAAGACATACAGATCAGAGAGACAAATACGAACGACTTCAATGATATAATGACAGTCGAGAAACAGGCCTTTGGCTACGACAAAGAAGCCCAATTAGTAGCTGATCTATTGGCGGATAAAACCGCAGAGCCGATGGTGTCGCTGCTTGCTTTTTATCAGAATGAGGCTGTCGGGCATATCCTGTTCACCAGAACCTATTTTGATAATCAGGAAACGCAGCCGATGATGCACATACTCGCCCCATTGGCCGTCAAACCGGAATATCAACGGCAAGGTATCGGTGGCATGCTGAT
>JBAZIG010000017.1:0-14701 GCA_041651955.1 Minisyncoccota bacterium
TTAAATCAAATACAATCCAGTATACAAAAATATAGAAATTACATTCACACAAAAAAGATACTATATATTGATGACCAGGCAAATAATCGTTGGTCTGAGACACTACAAGAAGTATTAAATCTTGATAATAGTCACTTTCTGGCTTATTCTTATATTCCGGCAGACAACCAATCCCTTATTGCTTGTGTTTTAGATCAAATTCGAAATTTTAATCCTGATTGTGTATTGTTAGATTTACGGTTGAGACCGAACGATGAACTTCTCAATTTCGGAGAACAATATACCGGTGCTATTGTTGCGGAGGAGATTAAAAACAAATATGTTTCATTGCCTGTTATCATGTTTACAGCGTCTAATAAAGTTGAAAATCTGAGAGTGGCATTGCGCTCAGGTTGTGAAACGCTTTGGACCAAGGAAGGAATTGATGAATACCAAGGCATCAATTATTCTTTAAAAAATTATTTTAGACTGGTTAAAGCTATTTATGAATCATGTAAGCATTTTGATTCCTATGAAGCGAAACTGAATTATAAAACAGACAAACTATTGGAAGAAATAGAAAAACGTATTCAAAACATTAATGACAAATGGTTGAAGAAAAGTGACGAAGTTCTGTTTTTCAATAAGTATGGCTATATCATTCCGGACTCAAATTTTTTCTTCTCAGTTCTTGATTACAGCGGTAAAGTAAATGCGGAAACTTCACAGAGACCAATAAAAATATGTAATATCTTTGTTTTGATGCTTATATGTAATAAGCTGGTAAATGGACCTAGGTTTCATTTTAATGATGAAGTTTTTCTTGAATTGTTAAGGTTCAGTAAGATGCGAAGAACTGATGATCAAAAGAAAAATTTAAAGATTGACTTTTCTCGATATATTATAAGCAAGATCTACTTTTGGAATTATAAAAAAATAATTGATTTTAACACAAGTGATCTTTATGCCTTTAGACAAAAACTGAGGGCTAAAGATGAGAATTGGGGTGTTTTGTTTGATAATGATGAAATTAAAGAGTTTAATCACAAGATTCATGCTGATGAAATATTTGTAAAATCTATTCCGAATTTAATAAGCACAGGGGAGGAAGTTTTATTTATAACTGATGATAAGAAATGTGCCTGGGACGTTGGAAGGCATGTCTGTGGAGGTCAGCATACTATTAAAAAAAGTCGCCCTTATCAAGGATCAAAAACAATTAACGAAGAAGTGTCTAATGGTCGTAAGGTTGTTTATAAGCAAATGACTTCTTTAGAGGTTCATCCTATTTTAAATAATGTAAGAAAAAAAATAATGGAGATAGAGGTGTTCGAATAACTGTAACGATTGTACAATTCTAATTTGAACAAGGACAAATGTCAAATAGACCGAATATATTTATTTCTGATGTGTTTAATCCTCTATATGATTCTCTCAAGAACATCATAGTTGAAAATGGGGAAATTGGTCAACTTACCGTGAGAGAAGACGATTCAGACATTATTATTTCTTTTGCATATAATGATAAAGAGGACATCTTGGAAATGAGCGCGATGATGAAGATGATTACAAAATTCCCCAAAAAGAAAATTGTTTTTCTTAGCTGGTTCCATCCATTGGTTGATTACGACAAATACAAACATCTGTTCAACCCCGGAAATCCAGCCTGTATATTGATGGATGCAAATAAATACCGAATTCTCCAGTTACCTATTAATAAAGATGTTTTGATTGGCAATATATTAGAATTGACCAAACTTGTTATAAAATAATAAAATATGTCAACAGATCCCAAAGCATTGTTTCTTGGCCCATACAGCGAAAACCAGTTGGAATTTCGTAAAATGGTAGAATTTCTGTTGAATGATATCATTCAATGGAGACGGAACTATCACCCACGTGAGAAAAGGTTGATTGAACCTGTTGACAAAGAAGAAGCACAATGGAAAGAGACACTGAACACGCTTGAGAGGGAATTGGATATTCTCCTTGGTGATATGAAACAAAGTGTCCCTTTTCATAATCCCAGGTACCTGGGGCACATGATTTCCGATCTTAACATTCCTTCTTTGCTTGGCTTTCTTACCGGACAACTTTACAATCAAAATAATGTTGTTGGAGAGTGTTCTCCTATAACAACTGAAAAGGAATTGTACTTTATAAAATATCTTTGTGAGATGTTTCATTATCCATCTTTTGAGTACTTTTCTTCAAATTCATTGGAAACACACTCAACAGGACATCTTACAGGTGGTGGAACAACGGCTAATATTGAGGCATTATGGACAGCCAGGAATGTTAAATATTTCCCGGTCTCACTAAAATTGTTGTTAAGGAGAATATCTGAAAAGAAAGAGTGGGGTGGTATTAGACAAGCTATTGGGGAAGTGTTGGTTAAAAAGGCAACATTGTCAACCGCACCTCTTTCATCGCTTTTTAACCTTTCAACTTCAGAAGTTTTAAAACTCTACTCAGACCTAAAGATTGCAATAACACCATACTTCACGAAAGAAACAAATAAAGACACAATCGAAGAAAGTATGTTTTCCGCTGAATTGAATAGGTGCTCTGTTCGTTTTTTGGGTGTTTACGGTATCCATAAAGCGATTGAGCTCGAATTGAATGAGAAACTAGATAGACCATTTCTGATAGTTCCTCAATCACGTCATTATAGTTGGGAAAAAGCAATGGACATTGTAGGATTGGGAACCGGTCAAATAAAATATGTAAAAGTCGATGAGAGTTTTAAAATAAAAAGCGATGATTTTCACAGGTTAACCAATGAAATAAATCCAATAATCATGGCCGTGGCAGTAGCTGGGACTACAGAAGAAGGCGTTGTTGATCCTATTGCGGAGATTGTGAAAAAGAAAAATGCAAGTTCTGAAAAAGGGTTCTGGCTACACATTGATGCAGCTTATGGTGGTTATTATGCTGCATTGTTTAATAATTCTGAGGGTGATTTTGTGAATAAAGAAAATTTTAAAAAGGAAAGTCTGGTTGCGGAATGGTTAGGAAACAGTTTAGATGATTTTAAAAACTTTCGTTATGCAGATTCAATTACCGTGGATCCCCATAAAATGGGATATGTGCCTTATTCGGTTGGTTCAATTCTTTATAGAGATAATTGTATCAAACCGTTTATTGAAAAGAAAGCTCCTTATCTATCTTCATTAGAGAGTTTAGATTACGATCCTTCAAAACTTTACTTAGGAGGTTGTTCTTTGGAAGGGTCCCGTTCTGGTGCTGCCGCTTTGGCTTGTTATTTATCATCTAAAGTTATACCTAATAATGAAAGTGGTTATGGCCAGATAATAAAACAAACATTTAAAAATGCCAAGGTATTTATAAATGAAATGCAGAATTATTCGGAGAATCAAATATCAGAAAGTAACGAAAAAAAGCACCTTTTTCCAATACAAATTCATCCATTATATGACTCAATGACAAACATTGTATGTTATGCTGTTGGTGTTGAGGGTATTAATCTTGTGCCGGAATTGCTAAACACTCTTAATGAGCGCCTTTATGCAGAAATGAGTGCAGAGAAAAACAAGACCCTAAATGATTATAAATTTATTGTTTCAAAAACTGATCTTGATTATGCTGAAAGTCAAGACACTCCGGGATATGCAGAACAAATATATAATTTTCTCAAAAAATTCAAGATTAATCCCGATAAAGAACAGTTAAAAGTCAAAAATTTCAAACTTGTATTATTAAGAAGCGTTTTAATGAATCCATTAATGTCGGATGAATACAGACATTCTATCTATCATGAGTACTTTAACCACTTGCGTATTTTAGTTAATAAGGTTTTTCCGGACCTGCTTTTAGAATACGCATTGAAAAAAAATGACACTACTCGCTATAAGACACTATGGATTGAGAACCAGGAACGAGTGAAAGTTTTAAAAAATGCAATTCTGTCAGGAAAAGACAAGCATGTGATTGATATTTCCCGATTTCTTGATATAGACTTCAAACCTGGTTTAGATCAAGTTTTATTGAAAAATAAGGATGATGATATTTACCAAATATTTATTGTAGATCTGAATTTAGCAGATACTAATCATACAGAATGGGAGTCAGGTATTGAAGTAATAAAAAAAATCAAAGCTTGTATCTCTGATCCCGTAATTTTGGTTTATTCTCAGTTTCTAAATCCTTCGTTCCGGTTGAAAAAACATCAAAAGGATTTAAATGATTCAGAAGACCAATTAAATTATCCATTAATTATTGGAAACTTTTTGAAATATTATATGAATTTTGCTGATGAAAACTTAATTCCGAAATCATTAAATAATGATATTATTAATAATGAAGAAACACCGGTGGAAATAAATGATTTGCCGTTGTTGACATATAGATTGTCTTATGTGTTGGCCAACAGGGTATTAACGAACTAATCCGGGTCTGAAATTGATAATAAATGAAAGTCGGAGTTATTGACACTAATTCAAATCTTAGAACACTGTTAGCTCAAACGCATCCTCGTGTTACTTTTGTTGATTTAATTTGTCAGCAGGAAGAACGGTTAGCTTTAGTTTCAGACAAAATAATAAAGGAAATTGCTGATGCTGACATCTTTATCATTAACATTGAAGCAGGATTCGAAAATACCTACAGATCAGATTGCTTAGGAGTGGAGATTGTGTTTTGGTTACGAATTAAGCATGCCTTAGGGAAACCTATAGTGCTAACCGGTTTTCAAACTATTGAACAAATACTGAGAAATCATCCGAGTTATACTGTGATTTTTGCACAAAATGTCTATTATCAAGATATCCTTTCTGGTTTTGATGTTTTGAATTGTTTAGATGGTATACCCCTGTTAGTTAAGTCCCAAATTTATTCAAAATATCTCCCACATGCTAGAAATCAATTTAACATAGAGTTTACGCGCCATGAAGACGCCAATTGGTTTGGGATGAAAGCATTGTGGGATGCTCATAAGTGTAGAAAATACGGTAATTTTCATAAAGACTATCCCACCCTTGTAAAAGAAAAATTACAAACACTAAACAATTTATTGGCTTTTTTTATATATAAATCCTTTCAGCCGACCATTGAAGAGATTATAGGTATTCATGAGAAAAGATTAAGCGAAAGAAGATCGCAAATTCAGAGAAATATCAAAAGTAACACACAAGAGGATAGTGCTAATTATTATAATAAAACGAATGAAATATTTGAATATGAAGAATTGCTGCGTTTATGTAAGGAGGAACAAACACAGATTCAGAAAAATATTAACGACCAAAATTATTGGCAATCATTGAGTGATGCAGGACAAGGCGAAGCAGAGAGAAAAAAAGTGATCGAAAGAGAAAACAATATTAAAAAAGAAATATCAGAAATCACCGTTTATATAAAACAAATTAAAGATGAATTATTTCAGTTGTCATCGAAGATTAATGAAAAAATACAGAACCATAATATCGAAGAAGAAAACATAGAAAAAAGTGGCATATCTGATGTTGAGAAAATTTACGCAGGTGCGATAACAAAACAGAATGGGCAAGAAGATTTTTGTTTTAAGGCAAAGAAGCTTAAACATATATTACTAATTGATGACATGGCTGACCAAGGTTGGTCGGTTGTATTTAATGAAATTTTCAAAGAGAATAGTATATATATAAAGACCTTAAAAGAAGGGTCTTACAGTACAAAAGAGGAGCTTTGTACTAAAACACTTGAGTATTTACAAATCAATCATAAGACAACATTATGTATTTTTTTGGATATGAGAATTTTCCCCCAAGATAATTATTCTATATCGGTGAAAGAGCTGACCGGTTATCAATTATTACATTCTATAAAGGAAACATACCCTTTTCTACCTGTCTTAATAACAACGTCGTCAAATAAAGTTTGGACATATACTGAAACACGTGCAATAGGAGCAGACTCATATTGGAATAAAGAAGGGGTGGACAATTTTTTTTCCTTCAAGGAATCACTGAACAATTACCATAAATTACAAGAAATTGTGTCACATTTTGTGAAAGATGAATATATGCTTTTAAGATTGCTTGGTGATACGCTGAGTATTCTAAAAACAGAAGAAAAATTATGGTGGAAGAGTGGGGCATGGACGTATTCTGATGGTTCTATAATACAAGAAAGAAAAATAGACAAAGAAAAAGTGTGTATATTGTTTAGAAGAGGAATAGATTTGTTTGTTAACTATTTACATAGTGATCTTAATGATATTGATTCGGTTTCAGATTACATAAGCCTGATAATTGTACACTACGGTAAAATAATTGAATTATTGCACAATAAAAAAGAGGGTAGGCCTAGTACTTGGCATGGGGTTGAAATACGAGGAAAAGGAGATGTTACAGGTCATTCATTATATTCAATAAGAAACCGGGCAGCTCATACGAATAACGTTATTCTATATGAGGACTTCAAAGACTTTATACAGAAATTTTGTAAATATCTTTCTTCTTGTAACATTCTGATAAACAATAAATGGATTGAGCCGCCTATTAAAAAAGAAAAGCCTGAACTTCCAGTATGTCACTGCGAAAATAAACCTATTGAACCAAAAGAACCAAAAGAACCTGTCATATCTGAAAGTGTTGATCTACAACAAAACAAAAGTGCAAACATTTCTGAAAAGCCTACCCCAATTATAAAAAAGGTTGAAGACCCGTGTATGGCAGATGAAGGAGTAACAGGAATATCTTTGTTTAGAAAAATCAAAGAATGGTTGAAAAGAATCTTTTATTAGGATAACTTCTTATGGCAACGAAAATTTACATATTCTGCAACAAACACAGCACTGAATATACAAAGGAATTGGTCGCGAAATCCTGGACATTCTATTCAACTGCTGACGGAAGAAGGAGTTCTGAGCTTAAAGATCCTGAAAAAATTGATAAAGGTTTACAAAAAGAAAGGCATTCTGAGATTATTAATGTTGATAACTACTCGGATTACACCAAATTAGATTTTGTTAAGAACACAAAAATTAATCCAAACAGTTATCAGACAGCTGATAAGATATTTTTTTTTATAACCCCCGAACTTTTTTGGAAAACGGATAATATTGATGAAGGCTATGAATATGTGCAGGACATTATTACCAACAAGCTTCAAAAAGAGAATCATATTCTTCAGTTTCGCTTTCTTTCCATTCTGCCCTATGAAACACTTATTAATCGTTGTCGGTCATCATTAAAAAGGCTTGTTGAATCATTCCCTTACTATGATCTGCTGGCTGATCAAAGAGAGATCATTGAAAGATCATTTATTGAATATTCGTCTACTCACTATAAACTTATAAAAAAACTGGCTGTTTCGGATGCTGGTTATATCAATTATCTAGTACATGAAATTGGTAACACAATAAATAGTCCGGATTCTTCTGAACAAAACGACAGGAATTTATTAAACAGCATTAATGGCCTTAACTATCTCAATAAAGATATTAAAAATATATGTGCCTCATATACAAATGATTGCAGGGTAGATGTGTTTCAAAATTTAAAAATATTACTAAACGATCTGCTTTTAAACTATTACACAGATTCAAATAATCGATCTTATAATAAGTATCAGTACAAAGTAATGATTGTAGAAGATGATCGATTATATCGGAATTTTTTAAAAAATGTACTTCAGAAATTTTTTGAAACCGTTGATATTATTGAACAAGATCAAAACGAAGAATTTTCTGATATGTTAAAAAAGAATTTGCTAACAGTGACTGAAAAATATGACATAGTCTTTCTTGATCTTATGTATAAGAATGAAAACGGGAACTGGGCAGATTATAGCGGTCTTGACCTGTATAAAACTATTAGAGCCAGGAATCATTACTGTGTAACACCAATCATAACCAGCCTGCCACGAGCAGTGGTAGCTTCACTGATTAAGGAAGTAGATGAAAACGGCATCCCTTATCATTTGTTGCTATCCAAAGCGAACGGTGAACAATTTTTCCTGTTAGATTTCAAAGACAAATTCCCGGATATTATTAAGACATGCAAGGATAACCAAAAAAAGAGAACCATATTCCAGCCAATTCCTAAAGAGGGAATTTTCAAAATTGTCCCGGGAATGATACTGAGCTTGGTAATAGAAAAAAAACAAGAATTTGAAAGATTTGTTTCGGCTTCACTCAATTTTTTTGAGCTGTATAAAAAAAATGAATTGAATGTCTTAACTCCCCAATGGAATAAAGGTAATCTCCCCTCTTTAAAGATGCTAAACCTCGAAAAACTCAAGGAATCTTATATAAGTACGATGTTACCTATCATACTCACCCATCGTTTAATTGTTATTGATTACGCCTTAAATTCAGGGAACGCTCCTATTCGTGAGTGCGACTTTGTAGAGGGAGTGCTTAGTAAAATTAGTAATTCCAGGAGTTTCAATAAAAATTACTTAAACAGTAAACTTGGATTTAGTGTTACTACAGAGCATGGAGAATTTAGAATAATACTTCAAAACATGTTTCCTCATGAATATGCTTACATGTTAAATTTTGGTGATCAACCTTCCGGATGGGATGTCTATTCACAATTGAAAGAATGGTTTGTTAATATGCTTTGTGAGATAATTATCTATGAGAATTGGGATGAACTCAACCTGCCAACTCCATACATAAATACTGATGAAATTGACTCAAAAGGTTTTATTTCAAAGCAAAATATAAAGCCAGACCTAAATATAAACTTTTTGAAAAATTTCTTGGAAAAATTAATAGATAACTATTATGAAAATGAATGGATTACTGAAATATTTGACAAAGTGGCTGAATTGTGGCGCGAATGTTCCAGAAGTTTTCTAATACCCCAGAATATAAAGATATTCTTAAACGATATAGCTGATAATAGGACTAACATTTAATGTTAATGAAAAACTTCGGAAAACTCGTATCCAATATCTTTGCAGTAGTAATAAAAAACTACTGCGATGAAAAACCGGTCGATTATACTTCTTCTGATCATCTCAACTGTCTTTACAGTATATCTGACATCATGTTCTTACTTTAAAAAGCAAGATCTGGCCATTACTCTTGGCTTTAAAACCGAAGCGCAGGAACCTATCAGGCATAGAGCGGTATTCATAATTTTTGACGGAACAGGAAGTGGTAAGTATACTTACCGCGTACCACGCATTAATGTGGATTTAATTGCAGATGCTATCACATTAATATCCGAAGATGGAGAAGGCGAACTATGGTTGACTTATGTTGATCGGTCTGCTTTAAACAATGAAGTGCTTTACTATTCCATTCCTAAGCAATATGTGCCACTAAAAAGACCATTAAGAAAAACAGGTGAACGTAAAGGAGAATACGATAAAACCATTGAAAAGTTCATCGCAGATTCTTTGGAAGTGGCAACAAAACATGAGTCTACAAAAAATGATGAGAATAGAAAACTTGAAAGATTCCTTTCTTCTTGTCAAAAAATGATTGATTCACAATACGCCCCCAAACCTCGTGGAGAAGATTATTCGGACATAATCGGTGCTTTGAACGCAGCCACAAGGAGTCTTTCAAGTCTTACCTCTGAAGTTTTCTCCACGCTTTCCATTCTTCTCATCAGTGACGGAGAGCATGATTTACCCGCTTCTGACACATCACTGGAGTTGAAACCTATACCGGATGATATTTTTCTGGTTACTGTCAATAACAGCGGTTCAGATTCGAGTGTTGTTGCAGGCCGTTCGGTGGAAATTGATAATATTGAACGTGCCTTGAATTTGATAATTAACAGACAAGTAAACAAATTAAATCTTTGATTATGGCCACAATATTTCACAACGATAATCTTTCATTTGATTCAAAGACAGTTTCAAAAATGTTTTCTAGTGCTAAGGGTGTAGCATTGGAAGTAAGCAATAGTTTTAATCAAATGCAAAGTATGATCAAAAGATATCACCAGGCCAGAGAAGATTATGATCGACTATCTGCAGACCTTGAACCGGCTCCTGATTTCGAGGACAAGCAAAACGTCAAAAGATACAGAACAATATTTTTAGTTGTTCTACTTATTGCCACTACCCTTTCAGTCAAAGGGGTCAAATTTTTTCTTTCTGAATTCTATGCAAATATTCCATTGATTATATATATCCCATTGTGTCTTGTTCTTGCTTATGTAATTATTCATGGTTCTATATATTTGAGCAGATTAGCTGGAGAAATAAACAGAGATGATAAACCAATACTTTATAACTTTTGTAGAACAACTCCATATATTTTGGTATTGTTCATCCCTTTTATGAACCTACTAGAAGGTTTCGATTCAAATTACCGTCCAGTTGTAATGGCACTAAATATTGTTGGATGTATAGTAGATATTACCATGCATGCTACATTAGTAGCTATGGGTCCTAAGTTTATCACCATAAAAAACACAAAAACAAAGATCAAAAACCAGAAAAAAAAGGAAAAAAAGATTGTGCAGGCAGAAAAATATATGAGGTCACTGAAAGAATCGTTTGAGTCAGCTAGAAGCAAATTTGCTAATAATGCAAGAGCTTTTGTATTGGAATACTTTATGTTAAATGAGGTAAATTCCAATGCTTCTGCAAATGTACTCCGGTTGCTCGATAATTTTCAAATTTGGATGATTAATAACAGGGTTATATACAATAACTCACTACCATATCATGGTGGCTCGGATGGTCGTCCCATAGTTGATACAGGAGGTTTTTTCAATCAGGCACAAGATACAGTGAGACAAGTATGGGACAATCTTAATAAGGTCAGCATGGAAGATACAGCAGGGGACTCATCAGGAGACAATACGCAGATTCATCTTGATGAACATGAATCTGATATTATCCCAGACGATTATAGTTCTCAGATAGAAATTATCAGCACAGAGGATAAAATATTATAAGTCATGAGCGAAATTACAACAAGATCAAACATACGCAGTATTACTGAAATATCAATTGATCAACCACCTGAGTCTTCAAGTGTATTACTTGATATATCTAATTATAGTACGTTAAGTGCCGTATTACAAAGCATTAAGCCCACTTTGTCTACGGGCATATCTGAGCTTTTAGAATCACTAAATGTTAACCAGAAAAACAATATGGTCAACGTTTCAATAGTAAGTCCCAATACACTTCGGGAGTCTTTTAAGAAGAATTTCTCGTCATGTAAATTAGATTTGATGGGCAATCAAAAAGATCCTGTCATAACCAGAAAAGCAACAATACTTAAAACTCTTGAGCATATGAACTTTAAGGTTGAAGATCAGGATGCAATAGCTGAAGATATTAATGAAATATTGATAAGTGATAACATTCAGGCTCTTAACGTCGGAATTAGTGTAATGATGAACAGACTGGAAGTAGGTCATACAAAAGCATTTTCGTCCACTATAGCAAATGCTTGTGCAATAGCCAGCGAAAATGTGGGTTTTAAGACAGTTGATATTATTACAGTGAATGATAGGATAGAAGTTTTAGCAACTAACCACAATGGTCAAAGACTATTGTCAGAAATATCATTAAATAAAAAAACTAACCAAGTAAATGCCAATACAGAGACTATTGGTATAACAGACGGATCTTGCCGTGTAATCATAAAGCAATTTGATGAAGAATTACGAAAAATGAATATTAAAATTGGTGAACAGCAAAATGCATATACCGGAGGGAAATGTCAAATGTCCTACTCCAGGATGATTGACCAAATGGATAAAACATCTCACAAGAAGAAAGATTTTGAGCGGCTAAGAAAACTAAATAATAAAGTTGCAATAAAAAATTAAGCATGGAAAAAGCAATAGATCAAATACTTCAGCCTTATAACGAGGGGAAAAGTTGTGTTATATTACAGGGACGCAACTTGAACGATCTTGAGATCAATCAGGAGGGACACATACAACCATTACTCGAGATAGTCCGGGAGCAAGCTCTATTAAGGCATAATCTTATCTTGGTGCAATATAGCAGTTCTACAGGTGTATATTATGACCTCACAGGATTAAAATCTTCTGAAAGAGCCGGAATAATAAAAGTCCTCAGAGAACTTGGATTATATAACAACAATGGTTCACAATGTGCTCGTTCAGAAAATGAATTTGTTCAGGTACTACGATCTTTGTTAAGGCTTGGGCAACAAACATCATCAATGCCAAGGGATGATGGAAAGTCGTTTCATTTCCTTATTCTGATTGAGTTCGCGGAACACCTTCTTCCTCAACTTAATAACGGGACACATACTCAGGAGCAGATAGTCGCTATAGAATTAGCTCTTAGAATATCTAATTCACTTGCCTTTAGAAAAAGCCTTAATTATACAATGTTTTGGGAAGCAAGAACGGGATTAATGGAATCACTTATTTACCAAAACATCGATATTGTTACATTAAAACAACCTAATATTAATGAAAAATTACCCTTTATCCAATGTCTTAAAAATAGGTATAGTTTGGCTAGATACGCTGATAGTTTAACAGATGAAATTGTTGCAAATCTAAGCGCTGGAACTCCAAACCGTTCTCTTGAATCAATTTTTCTTACAAGCGAAAGGACATCTAAAGCAATAACACCAAATAGTATTTTTAATCGTAAGCAATCAGACATAATTTCCTTAAGCGAAGGGACATTAGAAGCAATTGACCATGAGCGAATTAAGGGAAATGCCGTTGTGGGTACGACAATAAAAAAACCCATGAAAATCCTAGAAAGAATTGCTAACGGTTTAAAAAAAGGTGATAAAAGTGTACCACGGAATGTAATTCTTTGTGGTTCACCAAGTAGTGGTAAAACAGTACTTACTCTTATTGCTGCTGCTAATGCATCAGTCCCTGCGTTCAACCTTGTGAGTCCCAAAAGCCAGTGGGTGGGCGAGTCGGAAAGACGCAATAAATTAATGCTGAATTTATTGCGTGACCTTGGAGGATTGGGTTTAATAGACGAAATTGAACTTCAATTGCCAATGAATCGTAATTTGTCATCTTCTGATTCAGGAGTTACTCAAAACCTGATAGGTCAGTTGCAATCATTTCTTGCAGATACCTCTTTGGCAGGAAAAGTATGCTTGATTGGCACTTCAAACAGACCCAATGCAATATCAGAAGCGATGAGACAAAGATGGATCATATTGCCGGTATTAATGCCTCTGCAACAAGATTATCCTGAAATAATTGTCAGTATTGTCCAAAGTATAAACAAAAATTTTATTTTGGAACCAGAAAATGAGATACTTAAAGCTTCAGCCCAGAGGTTTGTACTGGCAGGAGCCGCCCCTAGGGAAATACGAGAGGCACTGATTGCATCCCAGGCAGTTATTGTTAAAGAGTTGTCGATAGAGCACATTGAATTTGCAAGTTATGATATAATACCGAACAATAACATAAGTGCAAGTGTTTTCAGTGATTATGTTGCTCTGAGTTATTGCAGAAATAACAGTTTTCTTCCATGGTGGGACGATCAGAAGAATTCCCCGGATCAATCATATCCTTATCCGGCATATATCCGGGAGATACTTACAAATGATTACTTGATTGACCAACAGAAATTAAATCAGATAATAAAACAGATGGAGCCATATGTTAATCTATGATTTTAATGGATGATATTCTCAATATATTGAAAATCTACTTAGAATATTTTAAGTCCTGTGATATGAACATCGAGGAACAGCAAAAGCATTTAAGTGGTGCCGGGGCCACATATTTATTTGAGGGGAAATTATGTAAATATTATGATAAAAAATATGCTCTAACTTTTTGCAATGCTACTACAGCTCTTTTATCTCTGGGTTTTGCTCTGGGTTTAAAAAACAAAGAAATTCTAACATCACCTATTAATTGGGGTGGTTCAATCGCTCCTTTCCTGTTATTAGGTGCAAAAGCTCACTTCATCAAATATAATCCGAATACTCTTCTTATTGACAATAAAGATCTTTCGTCAGCCATCACAGTTAACACTAAAGCAGTTTTGTCTACGGATTTCAACGGACTTCCGGTAGATTCCGAGCAAATCAAACAATTTTGTACGGATAATGGCTTATTCTATATAAGCGATAGTTCCCAAAGTTTGGGAGCATTCTATAATTTTAAGCCGGCGGGATCTTACGCAGATGCGATAATTTTAAGTTTTTCACCTGGTAAAACTATTTTTGGAGGAGAAGGAGGGGCAATTCTAACTGATAATGATGAAATCTATGAAAAAGTATTATGGTATTCGCAACATCCCCTGAGACATATGACTAGATTTGGTATCAGTAATTATAATGAATATGCTCCCTTAAATGGAAGGATGAATCCACTTACTGCAATCTTTTTAAATTGTACTTTTGAATCATCTATAGACAAATCTAAGCAATACCAGCAAGAATGCTATCAGCTGATAAATGAGTTAAGGAATAAAGAAATGATTGAAGACGAAAAACACTATATATATCCTGATTCTTCCACTTATTTTAATTTTGTATTAAACACCAAACCGAATCAGTGTGTTATAGATGTTAATACATATTTGAGAGTATCAAAAAAAAAATGGCAGGCTGCAGATTACAAAACTAAAATTATTCCGTTGCAAAAAGAATTCATCAAAGAATATAAAAATCAATTTATCTGCTCGGATCAGTTAATGAAACAATTATCTCGTCGACCATTAAATCGTAAAATTAAAATTATCGTTTATAACAACGAAAGCGGTAGTTAGAGTTGAAACATTATTCATTTTTATGAGCCGTTAGGTCCATTGCATGAATTGTGTTCACATCCCG
>JBAZIG010000018.1:0-14088 GCA_041651955.1 Minisyncoccota bacterium
TTAAAACATATCCACCAGAGAAGGGTAATTATGATTTAGTTAAGGACATTAAAGAATATTATTCTTTGACTTATGCTAGAAGTAGGCATATAGTAGACGACGAAATAATGCGCAGAAGGGTTGACATATAAATCAAATAATTTAGAATATAGTTAAGTTTGATATAATTAGTTAATATATATAAGTATGGAAAATAAAAACAAACCTGAAACTTGGGAGATTGAAGAAGTAATAGGATCTGAAGATTCTAAATCAGACAAGGAAAAATTAGATATGCCCGAAACGTTTGAAATTAATGATGATGGGACAATTGGAGAGAAAAAAGAAAAAACTTTTGAAGAGAAAGAAGAAAATGTTGAAGAAAAAGAAAGTAACGCTTCCGTAGAAGAGACAAAAGAAACAGAGGAAACAAAAGAAACAGAGGAAACAAAAGAAGCGGAAGAGAGAAGAAAAAAAATAGAGAAAGAAGAAAAAGAGGTTAAGGAAATAGAACTTTTTAATCAATTAATGGCAGATATTGATTCTTTTGTGGAAATGGCTAGTATTGTTGAAGCAAACAAAAACAAGAAAGAAAGTGTTTGGGTTAGGTTGGGAATTAAAAGCAAGAAAAGCAATAACGATGAGAAATTAATAACAGAAAGGGCGGCAGAAATATCTACCGAGCTAGAAGAGTTTAAGAAAAAATATTCTGATTTTGATATCAATGATAAAGAAAACAAAGCTATTGAAGATTTTAATAAAATTAAAGAAACTCTTATTGAAAAAAGAGGGGAAGATGTTATAGAAAAAATAGAGAAGATGTCTAATGGATCCGAGAAAGAAAAACAAGATCTTAGCCCAGAAAAACAAGATCTTCTTAAAAAACTAGAAACGTTCTTTTTCCAAAAAGGTGGCATCCAAATATATACTGGATTAGTTATTATTGCGATATTAGCACTTTCACCAAGAGAAAATGCTTTAGATATTATTACAAACGGCGCTATTAAATCATTTTTGCCACTAGAATGGGCTCATGCTGCTATAGCAGTTGAGGGAGCTGTAGCTGGTTCAATAATGACTTACGGGGCTCTTAAAAACTATCTTATAAATAAATTTAAAATAGAACCAACACCAGAACCAGGCAAAACACCAGAACCAGGGGAAAAACCAGAACCAGGGGAAACACCAGAACCAAAGCCAGAACCAGGTAAAACACCAGAACCAAAGCCAGAACAAGGGGAAAAACCAGAACCAAAGCCAGAACCAGGGGAAACACCAGAACCAACATTAGAAGATGCTGACGAGTCATTTACTAGAGTCGTTGGCTCTTCAGAATATCAAGAGGCCCTTAAGAGATATCAAGAAGAAGTAGGTTTTGATGAAGAAAAAAAAGCTGAAGAAAAAAAAGAAGAAGGTGAATCATTTGATAGAGTCGTGGGAACTTCAGAATATCAAGAAGCTTTTGATAAATATCAAGAAGAAGTAGAAGAAGTGGAAGAAGAAGGAAAAAAAGATAAAGGAGAAGATTCAAAACTTCTTAAATTTATAAAAGAAGGTCTTGAAAAAGGAGAAAAGAGAGAAATAAAGTACAAGGGTGAAAGTGGTTGGTATGTTACTAAAATTGATGAAAAGGACGATGATATCAAATTTTCAATAAAAAAGATAAACGGCAATGATGCAGAATATTCTAATGTTAGTATCAATCAATTAGATTTATTACTAAGAAATTCTCGCAAAAAATAATTAATTGAATAAAATATATAAATATGGAAAAAGAAATTGTGAATAAATGTGAAAATGCGATAGATGAAATGGGCCTTAAAGATCTTTCTGCTGAAAAGAAAGCAGAGGTTCTTGAAAAAATGTCTACTCTTGTTTGTGATAGGATAATATTAAAATTAATGGGTAGAATAAGCGATGTAGAAGTTGAAAAAGCCAATGAAATAATGACTGGAGAAAGCGATGAAGAAAAATTAGAATTCCTAAAAACAAAATTGCCAGATTTTAACATTATTTTAAAAGAAGAAATAGACGCAGTAAAAGAAGAGATTTTAAAAGGAATCTAATGGAAAATAAAGAAAAAATATCTGATAATAAATTTGAAAATCTTGAAAGAAAAGAAACAAATTATTCTTCTCAGGTTTTTGAACAACCAAAAGAAGAAAAAAAAGAAAAAACCCTAGAGGAGATATTCAAGAACAATTTTGAAAATGATGAAAAGAAAAATACGCTAGAGCAGGAAATTAATCCCGAGAAAAAAGAAGCAATTATTAAAGCCAAAGAATCTCAGGGGGCAAGTATTGGAAAAATATCATCAATTATTAACAAGATTAAAAAGAAGTTTTCTCCTTATGGAATAGATGAATATCATGATGAGTTAACAAAAAGAAAAGATGACCAATAATGGTCATTTTCTCTTTTTTAAGCTATAATTAATCATTATGAATGATTTGCTTTTAGATTTAAATAAAGAACAGAAAGAGGCAGTTATTTTTGGAGATGGGCCTCTTTTAATTGTTGCTGGAGCAGGAACCGGTAAAACAACTGTTTTAACAAGGAGAATTGCCTATTTGATATCTAAAGGAATTAAACCAGAAGAGATATTGGCTGTTACTTTTACTGAAAAAGCTGCGAAAGAGATGGAAGACAGGGTAGAGGCGTTGCTTCCTTTTGATTATTATGATTTTTGGATATCAACCTTTCATTCTTTTTGTGATAGAGTTTTAAAAAGATACGGATTGCTTATTGGCATTCCAACTAATTATAAGTTATTAGATGATAGTGGTAGTTGGATGTTAGTTAAAAGAAATTTTCATCGCTTTAATTTCTTAAAAGAATACAAGCCACTTGGCAATCCAACTAAATTTATCCAAGCTCTTGTTCATCATTTTTCTCAATGTAAAAACGAAGGAATTTACCCCGAAGATTATTTGAAATATGTTGATGGTCTTGATGACGACAATGAAGAAAAGGAGAGGATAAGAGAAGTAGCAATGGCATACGAAGTTTATCAGCAGTTGTTGTTGGATAATAATGTTTTAGATTTTGGAGATTTAATTAATTATGCTCTTCAAATTTTTGATAAGAAGTTTGACGTATTGGAAAAATATAGAAATCAATTTAAATATATTATGGTTGATGAGTTTCAAGATACTAATTGGGTTCAATACGAATTAATTCAAAAATTGGCTTATCCTAAAAATAATATCACTATTGTTGGTGACGATGATCAATCAATATATTCATTTTCAGGAAGTTCATTTAATAATGTCTTAAGATTTAAAAAAGATTATCCTAATTCAAAAGAAATTGTTTTAGTAGAAAACTATAGATCACCTCAAAACATTCTTGATTTATCATATTGTTTTATACAAAATAATAATCCTAACAGGTTGGAGTGTCAGTTAGAGGAATGTAAAAGCATTGTTGAAGATGCAGAAAAGAAAGGGATTAATGTTAACAATGTCGGCAATATAAGCAAAAAACTAAAAAGCAATAAAAGAGATGATGGAATTATTGAATTATTAAGTTTTGAAGGAATTGACGAAGAAATTACAGGAGTAATTAACAAAATATGGGAAGTTAAAGAAATTGACAGCGAGGCAACATTTTCTAATTTTGCCATATTAACGAGAACAAATGACCACGCTAATACTTTCTCTAGAGCTCTAGAAAGAGCAGGACTGCCTTATCAATTCTTTTCTTCGAAGGGCTTGTATAAAGAGCCACTAATTATTGACTTGATATCATACCTAAAAGTTATCCTTAATTTTTACGATTCCCTTAATTTTTATAGGGTATTAAGAATGATGAATTTTTCTCCCGAGGAGGTTTCTAGAATAACACAATATAGTGACAAAAAGGGTATTCCAATTTTTGAATCATTAAAAGACAATCACTTGTTGGGTAAATTTACAGTAGAAACAAAAACAAAGATTAATAAATTAGTTAATAATTTAAATCGCCATTATGAACTATCAAAAATAAAAAATGTGGGGGAGGTTTTTGTTAGTGTTATTCAAGATCTTGAATATGGAAAATATATTCCTGAAGATACAGAAGATGGTTTTAGAAAGTGGGAACTAATTGACCAATTTTATGAAAAGGTTAAGGAATTTGAAAATTCACAAACAGATGCAAAACTTTGTTCATTTATTGATAATCTTCAAATGGAATTAGATGCTGGAGAAGAAGGTCCTATAAGAAAAAAAATTGAATCACAATTTGACGCTATTAAAATAATGACAGTTCATTCTTCAAAAGGATTAGAGTTTGATTATGTTTTTTTACCTTATTTGGTTGCAAGATCTTTTCCGTCTGATCAAAAAAGAGACCCAATAGAAATTCCAAAGGATTTAGTAAAAGAAGTTTTACCTGGGGGTGACTTTCATATTCAAGAAGAAAGAAGATTGTTTTATGTTGCTCTAACCAGAGCCAAACAAGGTTTATTTCTAACATGGAGCACTGATCATGGGGGAAAGCAATTAAAAAAACCTTCTAGATTTTTAAGCGAATCAAATTTAATAAACGAAGAAATAATTAAGAATCAAAACTTTGTTAAATCTCCAGGATTTTGTATTAAAAAATCAATGAATTTTAAATTGGAATCTGATGAAACAAATGGATCAGGAAAAGACCTTAAAATGTTTATGCCTGATCATTTTTCTTACTCTCAACTAGAATCATTTAGAAAATGTCCCCTTGAATACAAATTAAAGAACATCTTAAAGGTAAAGGTTAGAGGAAAGTCCGTTTTTAGTTTTGGAAAAACAATTCACTCTACTCTTTATAGATTTGTTCAAAAAGCATTAAAAGAAAAAACAACATTAAGGGAGATTTTTAAGATTTATGATGAAGAGTGGATTTTTGACTGGTATCAATCAGAGAAAGAAAGAGAAGAATTTTACAATAAAGGAAAAGAAAGTTTAAAACTTTTTTATGATAACTTTAAAAAAGATAAAGATGTTTTATTTATTGACGGAGTAGAGGCCCTAGAAAAGGGATTCCAAATTAAATTAAATGGCGATGTTATTATCGGAATGATTGATAGAATTGATAAAGCAAAGGGTGGGGTAGAGATAATAGATTATAAAACGGGTTCACCTAAAAAATCATTAGTCAAAGATGATAAATTACAATTATTAATTTATGCCTTAGCCGCTAAAAGAGTTTTAGGATTAAATCCTGTAAAATTAACTTATTACTATTTAGATGATTGTTCAAAATTATCTTTTGAAATAAAAGATGGAATGATTGAAAAAACTGAGAGCGAAATTAGAGATCTAATTCAAAAGATTAAGAGAAGCAACTTTAAACCATCTCCTGGTTGGCATTGTAAGTTTTGTGATTTTAGAGATATTTGCGCTCATAAGAAAGTTTAAGATATAATATAATTATGAAAAAAAGAATTACTATATTGGGTGATGGAGCATGGGGAACAACCCTAGCGATATTGCTTTCTAAAAACGGACATGATGTTTTGGTTTGGAGTATTTTCGGTGACCATTTAGAAAAACTAGACAAGGAAAGAGAAAACGAAAAGTATTTGAAAGGAATTAAAATACCAAAAGATATTATTTTTGAAAAAGATCTTAAAAAAGCAATTGAATTTGGTGATTATATTGTTTTTAGTATTCCTTCTAAATTCTTTAGAAATGTTTCTCAAATGATAAAAAAAGAAAACATTATCTTGAATACGAAAGTTTTTATAAGCGTTACTAAGGGACTAGAACAAAAAACATTAAAGAGAATGACGGAAGTTTTGAAAGAAGAGCTTGGTAACGTTAAGACCTGTGTTTTGTCTGGTCCAACAATTGCTATTGAGGTTGCTAGGGAATTGCCAGCACTTGTTGTAATTGCATCAAAAAATAAAGAAATTGCAAAAGCAATTCAAAACATATTTAGTAATCATTATTTTAGAGTATATACATCTAGTGATATTGTTGGTGTTGAATTAGGCGGACCATTGAAAAATATAATTGCTGTTGTTGCTGGAATATCGGACGGTCTTGGTTTTGGATCAAACGCTAAAGCAGCAATTTTATCAAGAGGAATAGTTGAGATACAAAGATTAGGACAAAAAATGGGAGCAAAAAGAAAAACCTTTTATGGTTTAGCCGGACTTGGTGATTTATCAACCACTTGTATTAGTCCAGAGAGTAGAAATAGAACTTTGGGTGAAAGAATTGCTAAAGGAGAAAAGTTAGAAAAAATAATAGAAACAACAAATAGTATTATTGAAGGGGCAACAACTGCCGAAGCAGTTTATGAATTAAGTAAAAAATATAAGGTGGAAATGCCGATAGTTGAGGCGGTTTACAATATCTTATACAAAAACTTGAAACCAGGGGATGCTCTTAAAAAAATGATGGGAAGGGAGAGAAAGCCAGAATGATTATTGAAAAATTATCGTTTTTATATTAACATTAAAATATATGGAAAATACAAAAAAAGAATATAAAATAAATAAAGAAAAGTGCATTGGCTGTGGAAGTTGTAGCTTAACTTGTCCAGAAGGGACAGAAATGGATAGTGATGGCAAGGCAAAAGTAATAAGTTCTGCAAAGTTAGAAGAATGTGGAGGAACTAATGTTTGTGTCTACGGAGCAATAGAAATTGATAATGGTCAAGAAGATGAAGAAGAGGAGTAAAGAAAAGATTGATTTATTAAGCAGCCCAAATAAAAATTTGGGCTCTTTTAATAATAGGGTGACAATTGCTTTGTCGGGCGGAGTTGATTCAGCGGTAGCTGCATTAATTTTAAAACAAAAAGGATTTAACGTAACAGCTGTTTTTATGAAACTAAATAACTTCACCAAAGAAGACGGGGCGAAAAGAATAGCTAAAGAAATAGGAATACCTTTTAAAGTAATTGATTTAAGAAAACAATTTAAAGAAAAAATAATTAATTATTTTATTGAAGAATATAGATTAGGAAGAACTCCCAATCCATGTTCATTGTGTAATAGAGAAATAAAATTTGGTTTATTTTCTAAATTTATTGATTCTGATTTTTTGGCCACTGGACACTATGTAAAAGTAAAAGACGGTCATCTTTTTAAAGCAAAAGATTGTAGAAAAGATCAGTCATATTTTTTATGGAAAATTAATTCTAAAATACTTAAAAAAGTTATTTTTCCATTAAGTAATTATACAAAAGAGCAGGTTAAAGAAATTGTTAAAAAAAATAAACTTCCTATTAATGAAAAGGAATCACAAGAAGTTTGTTTCATTTCTGGAACAACGGAAAAGTTTCTTAAAAAATACATTAAAGAAAAAAAAGGCGATATAATAGATAAAAACGGGAAAGTGATTGGAAAACACAAAGGGGTTTGGTTTTATACTATTGGACAGAGGAGGGGTATTGGCTTATCGGGCGGGCCTTATTGGGTAATTGGCAAAGACATTAAAAAAAATAGATTAATTGTTTCTTTAAAAGAGAAGGATTTATTATCAAAGGAGGTTTTTTTTGCTAATGCAAACTGGTTTAGAAAGGACATTAAAAGATTGAAAGCAAAAATTAGATATGGACACAAGGGGGCTTTTGGGGTATTAGATAATAATAAGTTTATTTTTGACAGACCTCAAAAGGCAATAACCAAAGGCCAATCAATCGTTTTCTATAATAAATCAGAATTAATAGGAGGAGGAATAATAAAATGATGTATTTTGATTATGCAGCAACAACGCCAGTAGACAAAAGGGTCATTAAATCAATGATTCCATTTTTGAATCAAAAATTTGGCAATCCTTCTTCAATGCACTCTTTTAGCGCTGATACTAAAAAAGCACTAGAAAAAAGTAGGTCTATTATTGCTAAAGTTATTAAAGCAAATCCCAAAGAAATAGTTTTTACAAGTTCAGCAACAGAAAGCAACAATATGGCATTGAAGGGAGTTGCTTTTGCAAAAAAGAAAGGACACATTCTTGTTTCTTCAGTAGAGCACGATTGTGTTTTAAACACTGCAAAATGGCTAGGTAAAAATGGTTTTGAAGTAGAATTTTTGCCAGTTGATAAGTATGGAATGGTTGATCCTAAAGAAGTTGAGAGAAGAATTAAAAAAAATACAATACTTGTTTCAGTGATGCACGTTAATAATGAGGTTGGAACTATTCAGCCGATTAGAGAAATTGGAAAGATTTGCAAAGAAAATAATATATATTTTCACAGTGATGCTGCTCAAAGTTTTGGTAAGATTCCAATTGATATTACCAACATTGATTTATTGACTATATCCTCTCAAAAAATATATGGACCAAAGGGTGCAGCAGCATTATTTGTTAAAGAAGGAGTAAAAATAGAGCCATTACTTCATGGTGGAGGGCAAGAAGGTGGATTAAGATCATCAACAGAAAATGTTCCAGCGATAGTTGGTTTTGCTAAAGCAACAGAGATATGTTTTTCATTAATGGATAAAGAACAAGAGAGATTGACTAAATTAAGGGATAAGATTATAGATAAATTGATCAAAGAGGTTCCTAATTGTTATTTAAATGGACACCCAACAAAGAGAATTTCTAATAATATTAATATAAGGTTTTCTTTTATTGAAGGAGAGGCAATTCTTTTTATGCTTAATTCATATGGCATTGCTGTTTCAACTGCATCAGCATGTTCTTCTCCCAAATTAGAGCCATCACATGTTTTGTCAGCAATGGGATTAAAACAAGAAGATGCTCATGGCTCAATTAGAATTAGCTTGGGTAGAATGACAAAAATCAGCGAAGTTAATTATTTATTAAAAGTATTACCAGAAATAGTTAAAAAATTAAGAAAAATTTCACCACACAAATGAATTATTCAAAAGAAGTATTAAAACATTTTTCAAAACCACACAATTATGGAAAAATTGATAATTATGATGGACTAGGCAGGGTCGGTAATATGGCTTGCGGGGATGAGATGTTTGTTTACATTAAAATAAAAGAAAACACAATTAAAGATATTAAGTTTGAGACCTTTGGGTGTGTTGCTGCTATCGCAACCAGTAGTGTTCTAACTGATTTAGCAAAAAAGAAAACTATTGAGGAGGCGCTTAAGATAACAAAGCAAGATGTTGTTGATGCCCTAGGAGCATTGCCTCCGATTAAAATACATTGTTCGGTTTTGGCGATTGATGCACTAAATGAAGCAGTGTATGATTATTTTGTAAAAAATAATTTACCTATTTCAAAAGAATTGGAAGATAAGCATAGTCAAATTATTAAAAGAGAAAGTTGTCATTCATGAAAATAAATAGAAAAACAAAACTAAAAGATATAATAGATAACGAGAAATTAAGAACTATTTTAGAGGAGTTTGGATTTCCATGTCTTTTTTGTCCTCATATGAAATCAGAAATTGAAACGCTAGAAATAGGATATGTTTGTGATAATTATGGGATTGATGACAAAGAATTAATTAAAAGGTTGAATGAGTAAAAAGTTTGTAATCTTTTTATTATTTTTATTAAATGTAATAACATTTACTTTTTTTTATGAATTATCATCTGACAAAGACCTGCAGGTGATTTTTTTTGATGTTGGGCAGGGAGATTCAATGTTTATAGAGACACCCCAAAGACATCAAATAATAATTGATAGTGGGCCCAATAACAAAACACTTCTTGAAAAGGTTGTTTCAGTAATGCCTTATTGGGACAAAACAATTGATTTAATTATTTTAACTCATATAGATAACGATCATATTTCAGGATTTTTTGAATTACTAGATAATTATGTTATTGAAAATATATTATGGTCAGGCGTTATTAGCGACAGTTCAAAAAGTAAAAAATGGGAGGAGATGATTAAATTAGAGGGTGCTAATATAATTTATTCTAATAATGTTAATAAAATAATTTTTGGAGATGTCGTGATGAATATAATTTCTCCCAATGATTACATCATTGAAAAATATTCAGAGAATACTAATGATATTTCTGTTGTTTCAAAAATGACCTATAAAAAAAGTTCATTTCTTTTTACGGGTGATATTACGAGTAAATTAGAAAAAGAGATAATAAATAAAGATATTTTTGCTGATGTTTTGAAAATTCCTCATCACGGATCAAAGCATTCAACATGTGATGAGTTTCTTTTAAAAGTTGATCCCCTAATTGCAGTTATTCAAGTTGGTAAGAATTCTTATGGTCATCCAAGTGATGATGTTTTGACACGCTTATCTAATTTTGGTATTAAAGTATTAAGAAATGATATTAATGGAGATATCAAAATATCGACAGATGGTAATAATTATAAAATAATAACTAATAAAAAATAATATGGATTTTCCAATAGAAAAAACAAAAATGGGTGGTGATAGAAAATTTAATTTATCAGACCCAAAAGAAAGAGAAGAGTATTTTCAATTAAAATGTGGAGTTGAGGTTGAAAAATTAAAAGAGTATTTAAATAATGGGCATACTTTTATTGCTTATCTTCTAGGAAAGAAAAATTCAGGAAAAGGAACTTACTCTAAAATGTTTTCTGAGGTTATTGGAGGAGATAAAATTGAGCATTTATCTGTTGGAGATATGGTAAGGGCAATTGATGAAGAAATGCAGGACCCTCAAAAGAAAGCAGAGTTAGTAGAATTTCTAGAAAAAAATTATAGAGGATTTTATGCTCTAGAAGACATTATTAAAAGTTTAGAAGATAGGGACACAAAAAGTTTGTTGCCTGATGAAATTATTTTAGTTTTAGTTAAAAGAGAAATTACAAAAAGAAAAGGCAAGGTTATTCTACTTGATGGCTTTCCAAGAAACTTAGATCAAGTAAGTTTCTCATTATTCTTCAGAGATCTAGTTGATTATAGAGATGATCCAGATGTTTTTGTTTTGATAGATGTTCCAATGAATATAATTAATGAAAGAATTAAATGGAGAAGAATTTGTCCAAAATGTAATGCTTCAAGAAGTTTAAGATTATTACCAACATCAAAAATTGGACATGATGAAGAAGGATTTTATTTAATTTGTGATGAAAAAAATTGTGATGGAGGAAAGATGGTTATGAAAGAGGGTGATGAAAAAGGAATTGAACCAATCAAAGAAAGATTATTGATGGACGAGGAGATTATTAAAAAAGCATATTCATTATATGGTGTTCCAAAAGTTTTATTAAGAAATGCAATTCCTGCTGATATTGCTCGTGATTATGTTGATGATTACGAAATGACGCCAGGATATTCTTTTGAAACAGTTAATGGAGAAATTAAAACTATTGAAGAGCCATGGATAGTTGCAGATGATTCAGGTGTTCAATGCGTAAGTTTGCAAGCTGCTCCAGTGGTAGTTTCAATGATAAAACAACTCGTTGAAATTTTTAAGATTTAATGTTACAATAAGCTTGGTCCTATCAAATAAATTCCGAACACTTTTCAAATTGGGAGCTTTAATATTTAATTGCCGTGGTAATTAAATGAGGCACCCACGTGGATCTTTCGGATTCACAGATAGGACCACTGCTTCGGCAGTTTTTTTGTACAAAAAAACACCATCGGTGTTTCTTGTCGGGCTGCCAGGAGTTGAACCTGGGTCTTACGCACCCCATGCGCAAATAATACCATTATACTACAGCCCGAGTATTAATTTTTATCTAATGATTTTATGCATTTTGCGCAAGCCAAAATTTTCTTACCAGCAAAATCTTTAAATTTTTTGTTGGTTGGATTGGCGGGTACAGTAACTTTTTGTAGATTAGGGTACTTTCTTTTCTTTGGTGAAGGATTATATTTAGAAATTAACTTATAATAACTTCCACCCATTGAAGAAGATTTTCCACAAATTTGACATTCTTTTTCCATATGCAAGTAGATTATCAAAAAAGTTGAATAATTGCAAGTATTTTGTTAATATCAATTTATGGAAATAATAATACTATCATTAATAATCCTTTTATTCTCAATAGTTATTCATGAAGTTGCTCACGGGAGTGTTGCTTATTCTTTAGGTGACTCAACAGCAAAAGATGCTGGAAGATTAACCCTTAATCCAATTAGTCATTTAGATCCTATTGGCTCGGTATTGCTTCCTGCTTTTTTAATTTTTCTAGGAGGGCCAATTATTGGTTGGGCAAAACCAGTTCCAATTAATCCTTATAATTTTAATGATCAAAGGTGGGGAGACCTTAAAGTTTCAATAGCTGGATCATTAGCTAATTTTTCACTGGCTCTTATTTTTGGAATATTGGTTATGTTCGTTAATTTACCCGAAAATTTTTTAGTAGTTTCAGTGTTAGTAATTTTTTATAACATTGTTCTAGGCGTCTTTAATTTAATTCCAATTCCTCCACTAGATGGCTCACATATATTATTTAGCTTACTGGGAGAAAAAGGATTTGGCATAAGAAGATTTTTAGAGCAATATGGTTTTTTCCTATTAATACTTTTGATTTTTATAGTTCCAAATGGAATTACTTGGCTATTCAATTTAGCTAATCAAGTGGTCTATTTCTTTTCAGGTCAATTATTTTTTTAATATAATTATGAGATATAAGATATAAAATATGAAATTAGAAAACAAAATCGCAATCGTTACTGGTTCAAGTTCTGGGATAGGTAAGGCCATCGCCGAGAAGTTTGTTTTTGAAGGCGCCAAGGTTGTTTTTTCAGATATTAATGAAGTAGATGTTTCTCAATTTGGAGACAAAGCCATTTTTGTTAAATGCGATGTTTCTAAATCAAGCGAAGTAGATGCCCTTATTAACGCTTGTGTTGATAAGTTTGGTAAAGTTGATGTTATGGTCAATAATGCAGGAATAGGGAGCTTGGGAGACATATTAACTACCTCTGATGATGTTTGGCACAAGACAATCGAGATTAATTTATCAGGAGTCTTTTACGGAATTCGTGCCGCGGGAAAAGTAATGAAAGAGAAGGGAATCAAAGGTTCAATTATTAATATGAGTTCTATCTTAGGGTCTGTTGGTTTTAACGGAGCTATTTCTTATTGTGCTGCCAAGGGGGGAATTAATCAATTAACTAAAGCCAGTGGAGTTGAATTATCTAAATTAGGAATTCGTGTTAATTCTATTGCTCCAGGATTTATTAAAACTAATATGACTAAGGGGGTGCAAGAAGATGAAAGCACAAAAAAGTTTATCGAAAGCATGACTCCACTAGGTTATATGGGAGAGCCAGATGATATTGCTAACGCAGCTGTATATTTAGCGTCAGATGATGCAAAATATGTGACTGGAAACATCTTATATGTTGATGGGGGATGGACAGCACAATAAATCTATTTGACAGTTTTTTTGTTTTTTTGATATAATGCAAGTAATATGAAAAACATAAAACAAAGGTCGTCTCTCTCTCTCTCTCTCTCTGATATAATATCTTCAGAGGTTTTTGATTTTAAAATAGGGAAGCTTTGCTTCTTTTTTTGTTGTAAAAATAATAAATAATAAGTAATAAAAAATAAGTAATAAAAAACAATATGAACAAAAACAATATCATAATCTTTTCTCTCTTGCTTCTCCTAACTATTGGAATAGTTACCTTCAATTATTCTAATCAACTAGTCGCTCTCTTTGTTGAAGGAGCAGCACCTAACCCAGGACATTCTTTAACTGAAATAGAAGGGGGAGCTGATCTAGCTACTAAAACATATGTTGATAATGCTGTGTCTGGTATTATTGGTTCCAATTGGACAGTAAGTGGAAGCAATATCTACAGATCGAGTGGTAATGTGGGAATAGGAACAGCTAGTCCAACTGCCAAACTTCATGTTGTTGGGAATATAATAGCAAGTAACCCTATAGCTTCTAACCACGTGGCAACGAAAGAATATGTTGATGCTGCTTCTGGTCCAGCTTGTCCAACTAATTATGCTAATCTTTGTACTAATGGTGGAGGACTATCTTTTACCTATGGTGGACACACAATGTATATAGATGCTTTTCCTAGATCTTCTGCTTGGTATACATCTGGCTCTCCAACAGGACAGGGTTTAGCTTGGCAGATGTGTCAAGATATTGGAGCAAGATTACCAACCCTAGCTGAATGGCAAGCCGCTTGTACTGCTTTAGGTGGTCCAAATGGAAATGGAACAACCACTTTTGGTGGATTGAATATTGCTACCAGATATGAATGGGTTGCAAACCCTTCTTCCGCGTCTGTCAATCAGG
>JBAZIG010000019.1:0-13930 GCA_041651955.1 Minisyncoccota bacterium
ATGGGTCCTTTGTTTTCTCATATTACACAAAAATAAGCTTTTATGCTTAACTCTGTGTCCCGGCTAAGTTAGTAATTCCAATCTAGCTTATAATTATTCAAAATAAATTTTATAATCACCATTGTTAAGAGTTCCCTTGCCGTTTTCAAGCGTGCCATAATACCACCTTTTAGAACTCTTGTCGTAATATTTACAATCGCCGTGTTTTAATCCATTTTTCCATCCCCCTTCATATATATCGGCATCTAACCAGGTGTAAACTCCATAACCATGCCGACTGCCATTTAACCATTCACCTTCATATTTATCGCCATTTACCCAGGTCTTAACTCCATAACCATGCTGACTGCCATTTAACCATTCACCTTCATATTTATTGCCACTTACCCAGGTCTTAACTCCATAACCATGCGCATTGTCATTCTTCCAGTTTCCTGAATATGTACCGTTCAAACTTTCTTTATTGGTTTCTATAATAGCTACCCCAATCCCTTCTCTTTTACCATCTTTAACTTGACCAACGTACCTATGTATGCCATACACTTCTGATTCTTTATCCTCAATTTTAAATTCAACAATATACTTTCCATGTGGATATAATGATAAATAATTCTCATAGGATGTAGGAGTGTTTTCTATTAATGCACCCTCCCAAATAACAGATTCTTTTAGGTCGATTGCATCAGTAACGTATTTGCCAACTGGGAATTTTACTAGATATTCATCATAAGATTCAACAGTGTTTTGCTGTTTGGCACTTTCCCACGAAACTTCTTCCTGTAAATTTGCCGCTTCTTCAGAAAATCTATTATCTGGATAATTTTTTAAATAATTACTGTAAGATTCAACAGTGTTTTGTTGTTTGGCATTTTCCCATGCTTTGTTTTCTTTGTGGCGTTTAAAAAAAATTACTGAAAGTATTGTAACCAAAAGAATTACTAATACAGAACCAGAAATAATAACTGCTTTTCGGTTTTTTTGTTTTTCATTTTTTTTATTAAGAGCATCAACTTCACTTAACCTGTTTGCATATTCAGAATTATTAGGCGATAATTCAGTTGCTTTTTTTAATGAATTCTGTGCATCAGATAATAATCCGAATCCTGTTTGCAATTCCGATATATATGCCCATATTTCTGAAAGAATTTCGTTTGTATGTGTTGTAAAACAGGAACTTGATTTGTTTATATACTTGTATGTAACATAATCGATTTTGTCGGGGCTTATATATTGTTTATCACGTGTGAAATAAATATACATGATTTCAAGAATTGATTTTGCCAGGATTTCCTCATCCTTTGGTTGCATAAAATTCTTTAACAAGTCAAAATCAAGACAAGAAAACCATTCATCAATTTTATAGATTGGGGTTTTTGTTTTGCACAAACTATAAATCAGATATATAAAACCGCGTTGATTATTCAAATTTGAGAAATAAATGTCTTTTTCTGACAAACAAGGTGTAAGAATTTCAACGGCTTCCTCGTAATTACCTGAAAGACATTTGTCAATACCTGCATAAATTATTGTTATTCTGTCTCTGTCGCCCTCCTTATAGAGTTCTTTGATAATATTTATCGCTTTTTCAAGTTCGTTGTTTTCAAGAGATATTTTTGCTTTGCTGTACAGAGCTTTTGTGTTTTTCGGTTGCAATTTGAGAATAGTTTCGTAATACTCAATGGCTTTTGATTTGTTGTCAAGTTGAGTTTCAATATCTGCAAGTTTTTCCAGCAAAAACATATCTGTTGTGTTGTTTTCAAGCAATTGCTTGCCAACATCTCTTGCATCACTATACATGCTTAATTTTAAATAGCATTTAAAAAGTAATTCATTTGCCTGTTTTTGGTTTTCAATTATTGCAAGTATTTTCAACAAATTTGGGACAGCTTCCTTAAATAGTAAATTGTTATATAGAAATTGGGAGTATTCTAATAATAAATCTGTATTTAATGAATCTTCTTTTAGCTTATCTTCATAGACTGTTTTTTTTGCAAGACTCCTTGGGTCAATATTATATTCTTGAGACAAAGAAGATCCACACTTTTTACAGAATTTTTTATCATCAGTATAGGATATATTACATTTTGTACATTTTTTCATGATATACCGGTTTGATTGATATTACTATAATTTATTACCACATTCCTCACAAAATTCTCCAGCATTGTCTAAATTGTATTTCTTTCCACAATTCGAGCAGTACAATTCAGTTTGGACAGAAGAGTCGTTTATTTGTAGTGTTTTCGTTTTGATTGTTACTATGTCAACTAAATAATAAACTACTCCGATAAGTGTGAGATAAAAGCCAATCCCAAGCATATCGAAAATGTTTGAAAAATCAGAAAAAGGATTTTTAGATTGAGCATATAGTAGTGTAATGATTACGAAAACGAAAACTATAATTGTAACAACTTTTGAACTTTTCGTTGTATCATCACTGTCATTTAACGATTTTGCATTATTAATGATAACTATCGCTGAGCAAACAGGAAAAGCGATTAACAAAAAGGGCAAATATGCTCTAATATCTTCTGGTAAACTTTTTACTTTTGCTAACATCGAAAATAGTTGTTCCACGATATCCCATGCAGAAGCACTCGACCCTATCCATGGTATAAAAAAAGCAATAAATATAACACCAGCGGCAATGATTGAAAGAATTTTTGATGTTTTTGTATCCATAATGATTTATGTTTATATAATGTTTACTCAATTTAGGGTTTTAAATATAAACCAATGATCAGGAAAAGAAGCAATTAATTACACTATTAAAAGGATGTTTGCTTGTATTCACCTGATTTTGGTTGTTCTGCGATTGCCGATTTTGATGTATTTCTAATTACTGGTTACACGTCTCTTGCCGCGTTATTCCCTTCCTTCCCGCTTGAAGTGCTCTACTTTGAGATAATTATTCTCGAGTTTACTTCAATATCTATAAATAACTTTATCATTTGAGAAATAAACAAGAGGAACAATGTGGTAAGAAAGTTTACAGCTCTCCCAAAGAACCTGAAGCTCTTTGGGAGAGCATTTTTTTTCTCAAACAATTCCACCACCTGCTATTAACCGGATTGTTCCGAATAGCAAAGCTACAGCACAGAGCACTAAACCTGTGACTGCATTCCCTCTTGGTTCACCTTCTTTTGATTGAACCAATGCAACTATACTGATTATCAATCCAATTGTTGCAAATGGAAGATTGATCCAGTTTAGAGAACCTAAACAAGGGAAAAAACCTACAATCATACCCAGAATTGCCAGGATACCGAAAATTAAACTTGCTGTTTTCATGTTGATGAAATTTTAAAAATGATTATTTGATGAAAAGACTTATTTCTATTGTATTGTTGAGTTATCTTTTTGTTGAATACATCCTATTTATAAGATTAATGATATAGACTATAGCGTTTATTGTTATGATAAAAAAAAGTGGGATACTACCTTTATTGAGAGAAATGGCATTTCTGAAATTACCATTGGATATTTCAATAAATGCTCTAGTCATACCACACAGACAACATTCCCTGTTGTATTTGCTTATTGAAATGCAAGTAGGAGAATTTTTCAAAACGGTTTCGTTGTTTGTGAAAAATGGAAATATGATGACTGCGAATGATACGATCGTAATTACTGTCCATACAATGTACACTGCCTCTCTTTGTTCTTTTTTTAATTGATGCCGATACGTCACGTTCTCTTTATTTGAGTGCATATTAATTGGTACCCCTTGTTTATGATTATGCAGAAGTTGTTTTATTCACTAATCTTGACCGGCTAATACCTTTTCTTCAATTTTTCTTACACTGCGCTGTATGGAGAGAAAAACAAGGAGTATCCCTGTCAAGACAATCAGAAGAATTCCAACTCCAATGCCTGCCAGTGATTTGAATCGGAGTGTGGATTTGACATCTTTCTTTTTTGCATATTCAACCGATGCCAATGTCTGATCCTGCAAATATTGGTTTTCAATATTATCTATCATTTGATCATACTCATAGTCTATCTCAGCTATTTCGTTGTCTCGTTCGCGGTTTTTATCAATATACAATCGATAGTAATTCATTAATGTTTCGGAATGATCTTCCCCGTTTATTCCTGAGAGCATTGGAGTAAAAAGATCAGTTGATTCCTTTAGTTTGGGTAGATCCTGATCAAAATAGTTGTAGTAGCTTATCATCAAGTATTGTATTGTTTCTGTTCGTTGTTGAACATCAAATTTGTCGATGATTGAAGAAATATATTCAATGAATGGAGCTCCATCATTGGGATTTCTCTCTCCAAAATTTGATAGCAGGTACAGGTAATCCATATTGCTTTCATTGGCCATTTTACTCACTACTTTTGACATGGATTGGCATACATTTACGTTTTGCGTAAAATTGGATGAACAATTATTCAACATATGATTCAGACCTGTTAATCGGTATTCTTCAGGGAGAGCTTTTAAAACACCAATGTAACTCTCAAGTAGTCGTTGTTTTTCGTTGTATGTTGATGCTTTAGAAACATTATATGCTTTTCCCAGTTTCTCTTCAACACTTGCCTCTGTTGTATTCCAATGTCGGAATCTTTCCTCCTTATAATAGGTCCAATACCGTTCTCCGTAAGGATAAGTCCAGTAACCAGACCCGGACCAGGAATATTTTGAAGGAGGGATTAGGGTTTCCAGGGTTTTGATGGATGCATCATATGTTTCCTTCCCTTCAAGATTTTCATTTACCTGTTCCGTTAATTGTTCAGTATCTGTTTGATGTGATTCCTCAACAATAGGAGGAACTTCAGTTTGATTTTCATCTTCTGTTATGAGTTCATTTAGTGTGACAGCTACGGGTGCAGGATATTGCTGTTTTTCCGGGTAGGGTTGTTTTTTTACTTTTCTCTCGGAAGGGGGTATTACACTCCAGAGGAAAATGAGGAGACTTACCGCAATAGCAATTGTTGAGAGAGCAATGAAAAGATGCCAAAAAATCAGTGAGAGATTAAAAACATATTTGTTTTCAATTTTTGTAAAGTAATTCGTTTTCATACGATAGTTTTTTTGGTATGGATGGGTTTGCCAATTAGTAATGTGGCGGGATTAGAAGCAGTGACCTGTGAAGCTACTATAGAAGTTTGATATGTAGTACTTCACCGGCCACGCCATCTTCGTAATTGTGCTGTTATAAAGATATCGTCTTTGGCTCTTTTGGATAACAGATGGAGGATTACATTTTGTATTCTACTCCTCATCTTAAGTTGCTTATCCTCCGTCCGTTATCTGCAAGTGTTATTTAAATTCAACCACATCAGCTGTCACCGTACATTTAACTACCCTGTATAATATTCCAAGATAAGAGGTTGTTTTAAAGTTAACAGTTAGATTTGTAAATGTTTGGTTACTCTTAAGAGTATTGGACGCAAGCATATCTTGCTTTGCATCTTCGACTAATGCATCTTTTGAAAATCCACCAATACCCAAAACATAAGTTACAGTAGCCTCCCCTTTAATGTTTTGCTTTACATATGAGAAATTTGCAGAGCTTAATGCTGCAGAATTTAACATATAACCACTGTGTAAAGCTGCACAACTCGAAAAGATAATTGCAATTGTTATTGCAAAGACTGTTTTTAATAATACTTTTTTCATTTCAATAATTTTTAATTTCCCTACTCATAAGGCTTTTCGATACGCCCCCACTTTAGTAACTGAGTGAGTCAGTTCCGTTTTTTTTGTGGTCTCTGGTCTCCACATTTATTTTTCTTGTTTGTTATCAACATCTCATAAGAACTACCAAAAATCAATCATTAGAGGTTTTCCTGTCATTCTCATTCTCATTCTGTTGTGTCGTTTCTTAAAACATCTAATAACATTCAAATAATCAAACATATGGCCGAAACAATTGAGATAATTTTGTATGCCTGATAATTAATTTTTATAATTAGAGATGATCTTTATCTCATGATTGGAATTAAAATGGCTTAATATTGCTTCCTCTCCACTCGTTACCTTACATAGTGAATAGTTTGGATACACTTTTGTAATTTCCAGTTCGCCAATGATTGAAGCTTCTGATAGCGTCCCACTATAAACATTAAAAGGCAATTTTCTTTTTGCTCCATTTTCTGATCCGACGGGTATTTTAACGGTTTTGGCCTGATTGCCTTTCATACTTGTAATTTCAGCAATTACAGTTTGAATTGGAAAGCATTTATACATGAAACTTTCACTATCAGCTTTTTTTATACCTTGTCTAAAAGCCCTCTGTTGATCTCCATAATAAGTTGTGAAAAGTGTTTTTTTGTCTCCACTGTTATACTTATCTTCAAATAGTTTTTTATTTTTATTATCATACAATCTTATCTTGTAAGAGCAATTTCCTGTATACATAGTCCCACCAGACTCTTCACTATATTTACCTTGGGTAAAGTATTCCAATTCAAAGAATTCAATTGTATATGAAACATATTCATCGTAAAAGGGAGTTGCGTCGTTGACCATAACGAGCCGATTCTTCATGCTGTTGATTATATTTGCAGCCATTTGAATTTTCCCATCATCATTTCCCAAATATTTATCAATGAATTTCACTTTAACAAATACTTTATTTTTTTCAATGCCATTTAAATAATAGAATAAAATGGCATCGTTACCAAGGTTGGAAACTAAATTTGAAGGATCTTTTGTTTGCTCATGGATCAATACATCATTTTTGAATAGTTTAGTGATACTGACTCCATTGGGATCCCAGAAAACAGAAATGCTGTCCTTTTTTCCATCTTTATAATATTGCTCAGATGTCTTGAATGAATTTTCATCCCAGGTCGTCAACAATCCGTTTAGCATTCCATTACTATAGACAACTTCCGATCTTTTCTTGCCATCTTGCCAATACTCAGTAATCAATCCATCAAGGGTGCCTTGTTCATTTTGATTACCAACGTATCTTAATTCTCCTGACTCATAGTATTGTTCATACTTCCCGGTGCCGTATTTTTTTAAAAAAAGTTTGTTGTTCTTGTAGGTATCACGTTCAGTTACTTCTCCTTTATCATCCAGTATCTTGTACTCTCCATCTGCAACCTTCCCATCAGAATATGAGATTTCTCGCTTAAGTTTGCCGTTATTATGCCATTCTCGAAATAACCCAGATGGACTTCCCTTGATGTAATTTAGTTCTACTTTTTTTTGTCCATTGTTATACCACTCCGTCCAGACACCGTTTCTGATACCCATTGCATAACTTACTTCTGATTTCTTTTTTCCATCATTATAGTACTCCGTAAATTTTCCATTTTTATACCCATTCCTGAATACTCCCAATTGTTTGTTTGTCTTTTCATCAACTAATAAACCGGTGAATCGAGAGCCATTAAAATAGGCAATGTCTCCTCTGTATGTAATCTCTCTGGGATAGGCAGGAAGCAAGTCTTGCTGGGAATAGCAATGTGCAAAGTACACCAATGCGATGATAACTGAAAGGAGTGTTTTCATTACTACTGTTTTTCAAGAAAATGTATGAACCTTATATTGTGTCGATCTTTTTTGTTATTTCCAACATCAAGCAATAGTGTGTAATTCTGGTCTCCCTTTTTAAAAATGTTCTATGACTTCATTTACAAATATAGGTTAAATAATGCTGACTGAGTAGGGTTAAGATGTTATTATTCAGGCTAATTCATGATAAGGCTTGATTCATTCATTGTTTGGTGTAATCTGTTGATTGGTTTGCAATTTTTTTTTCCATAATATTGAAAAAGGAATAACTATCACATACTGAAATAATACTTATGAGTACCAGTGGAGGAGAGTTCACAAGCTTATAACCTGCCAATTTTAGTTCAAAAAAATAGATAAAGTGGCCCATTTCCTGCATCCCATAGTTTCCCTTTAAGAGGATCTCGTATTAACGGCGTACCCATTGCATGGGATGAATGCAATATGGTAACTCCTTTTTCCCCTAAGATGGCTAAAGTGTTATCACTTTCATTCATAAGTCAATTTTATTGGACCATTTTTGTCTAAAGTTGACTGCAAGATATAAGTATCTACATAACCTGCTTTTGTGAGGTTGTAATCAATATACATAATATCCTCCCTATAATAGTTATCGATAACTTCACTCACAAGGTTTTCTGAACTCTTCCCGAAAAAGGATTGATGAAATTGCTTGCCTTCAAAATCATTATAATTAAAGATGGGGTTTTTGAATGACTTATTTTTCAATTTGCCATAATTAAGTGTTATCTTCCTATATACCTCTCCCGACGATTCTTTATATATTATTTCAGTGACATTCCCGTTTTTCCATTTAATTTCTGTAGGATATGTAAAATCTGTTGACCCCCATCTTTTTTCAATACCTATCAATTGCCCATTTGAATTGTAGTCGTAATTAGGGTCTGCTGAATAATAGATATTTATTCTGAAAATCAGCAAATTAAACGATATAAAATTTGCATAACTGCAAGAAATTGAGTATTTTTACTTCATAAACCTTGCATTTTATGATACGATACAAGAGCTCCAGACAGCTTTCAATATCCGAGTTCAAGATGCCTTTTGAGGCAAAACTGGATGAGAATAACCGGTGGGTTGTTCTTTCAAAAATAGTTCCCTGGGAAGAGTTCGCCCGGCTTTACTACAAGAACTTCAAGAGCAACCGTGGTGCCCCCACCAAGGATGCCAGGCTTGTGCTGGGAGTGATCATCATCAAGCACATCATGAAGACGGACGATCGCGGTGTGATAGAGATGATCCAGGAGAATCCCTACATGCAGTATTTTCTTGGACTCGAAGCTTTCACTTATGAACAGGTAATGACGCCCTCGCTGCTGGTTTCCATCAGGAAACGCATTGATCTGGATGTCTTTGAATCATTGACAGACGATTTAATAAGAAAAGGGTTGAAGCTGAAAGCCGGGACAAAACAAGAAAAGGCTGACACGGTTACGAAGGATGAAGAAGAGGATAATGATGACGACCCTGATCCACATCCCGGGAACAAGGGGAAGCTTCAATTGGATGCAACGGTCTGTGATGCGGATATCAAGTATCCCACCGATCTGGATCTGCTGAACGAGAGTCGTCAAAAAGCAGAGGAACTGATTGATGAACTGTGTTTGAAGCTGGGAGTTCAGGATAAACCCCGCACCTACAGGAGGGTTGCACGCAAGGATTTTTTGAATGTGTCGAAAATGAAGAGAAAACCTGCCAACGTTTTAAGACAAGCGATACGCAAGCAAATCAACTACCTGAAGCGGGATGTACGGACTATCAATGAGATGCTGGACACCATAAAGGATGAACCGGTTCCTTTTGACAGGCGGCAACTGAAATATTTTTTTGTTATCCAGCATCTGCTGGAACAACAGGAGAGCATGTACAAGAAGAAGAGCCATCAAGTAGAAGATCGCATCGTGAGCATTCATCAGCCGCATGTACGTCCCATCGTGCGTGGCAAGGCCAAGGCCAAGACGGAGTTTGGCGCCAAGATCAACATCAGCCTGCTGGATGGATATGCCAGGGTGGATCATTTTGACTGGGATGCCTTTAACGAGGGGCAGGATCTTCAGGCACAGGTCGAACGCTTTAGGGAACTGACAGGGAAATACCCGGAGCTGGTTCAGGTGGATAAGATTTATCTCACCCGGGAGAACAGGCGGTTTTTGAAAGAGAAAAGAATCCGCTACACCGGGGAACCACTGGGACGAAAACCGGTAAAAGAGATCAAGAGCAGATACCAAAAACGTAAAGAGCGACGAGAGGCGGCGGAACGCAATCAGGTTGAAGGAAAGTTTGGTCAGGGGAAACGTGGATATGGTTTAAATGATATCCGCGCCAGATTGGCCACGACATCAAACAGTTGGATAGGGGCTATCATTTTTGTGATGAACCTGATCAGGTACATGAGGGATATTCCCCTTCCTTATTTTGTCTCGTTTCTATCGAAACTGATGAAAGTGAGAAATATAAACATTTATCCACTCGGGCCACAAATGAAACTGTGTGCCTGATTGGGATTTAATAAGCAGACCCTATTTAGAATTTTGTACTATTCTAAAGAAACTTCATGCGTCAAGCTTTAATAAATGAACGAGCAATACAGTATGCCCTATAGTATCCATATTTTATTGCGGACTAAACACAACACTTCCATTTGCTCCACTACCTAATGGTCCCGAGGTAAAAGTCCATTGTGTATTACTTCCATTGGGATTATTCGCATACCAATAGTTTATAAAGTTAATTGAACCTGAGCCCGACCATGATATACGATTACTCCCACTCGACATTTTACCAGTTGAAGAAGCAAAATTAATATAATAAGTTCCCCAACCGGGGGTAACCCCTAAATCGGTGCGAACTTGCGCTGTTGAAGTAAAAGTTCTACTATTCCCATTATTTGGTTGTAGGGACATCCATATTTGTTCCCGTGTTGAACGCAAAGTAAATTCTTCCTCACTCGAAATCTCATATTTAAGAGATGGATCTGATTTCTTGACCATAACACCTTGTGTTTCTGTACTCATAATTACCTGAACGCAGTTAGGGTCATTTATGTCTTTCAATACCTTCTGATTTATTTCTAATAAATCAGTTTCTATTCTACCAATATGATCAGGTCGAATCATTAGTGAATCAATTATTTTTTGATCTACTATTAACTCATACTGATCATGCTCATTCACAACAACATACTTCTTTAGTAGTGAGTACGTTTTTTCAAAACTCCTGTTTGGATAAGGATTATCATCATATATGAAAGCACATGATGATATGAGTACTAACAATGTACTCAAAAACAATAATTTAATAGTCTTCATTGTTTTTCTAATTTTTAATATTAAACATATTATAAATACTATAGGGCATAATGTCAACGATTTTGTGAGCAATATAAAATAGAACACCCAAATATACAATAAATATTGTATATAAAAAATATTTTAGTATTAGTTTTGATACCGTTTTTATTATAGGGCCTAACTAACAGATCAATGAATTATTTGGTGTCTTACTTTGTTTGGGTGTCGGAATACCGGAAGAAGATCCTGCACTATCGAAACATCAAAATAAATTAGGTTTCAGTTGTGTAGATCAACAAAAGTATGTACATTTGTATGTACTAATAATAATTGATATGAAAGTAATCACAACAAGAGAAATAGTCAGAGAAACAAAGGCATACTTTGAACTGGCAGAGAAAGAAAGAGTTGCAGTTAAACGAGGTAAGAAATACGTCAATCTTATCGTAACTGATAACCCGGATGATAAATTTGTCAATGAGGACTGGATTAACGAGTTTATGAACATCCCCGAAGAGTATAGGGTGAATCCGTTTGATAGAAGCCCGTCAGGGGATTTATTCTTCGCGGACAGGAGAAATATCGATCACATTGATAAAGCCCGTACAGGTCAAACAAAACGGCTTTCTGAGGAAGAAAAAAAGAAACTGTTTAGCCTATGAAAGAAGAAAGTATAGAGTACATTTTAGAATATACAGAACAATTCATTGAAGATGTGGAAGCACATAAAAAAGCAGGACAGAAATCAATCCTTTCCAAAATCAACTCTCTTATTGACGAAATACAACATCATCCAACAACAGGCACTGGTAAACCTGAAGCTTTAAGAGGGGATCTAAAGGGAGAATGGTCGAGACGGATCACACGGGAACACCGGCTAATCTATGAAATTCATGAAGATATTATTACTGTTGTGATGATAAGCGCTGCCGGCCATTATGGTGATAAATGATGTGTACTCTTTTTTACACACAAAGCCCTGATGAAAGAAAAACTAATTGACAAACAGACCACAGAGCATTATTTTGGGGGAGACAATTGTGATTATTGGGAATTAACTGAAACATCCAGGCTTTCGGTAAAACAGGAATGTATGCCGGGAGGAACAAAAGAAAAACTGCATTTTCACACGAATGTGCAACAATTTTTTTGTACTTAAAGGTGCTGCCACTTTATATTTGGAAGATTTTTCCTAAACCTGTTATGAGCGAAGAAAAAAAAGAAACAGAGGTTTTAAGTTTTAATATTTGCTTCTTTGTTTTTAATGAGATGTCAAATTCACAACAGATATCGTGACACCGGCAGCAGATCCGCTCATACAAAGACACTATTTTTTACTTCCTAAAGATCTTGGCAAATGCTTTTTTGACACCAAAACTTCATCCGGGCCTTGCCTTAGTCTTTCAATTATGACGCCGAAAAAACATGGATTTAATCGCAATAAAAAGTCCCTCACTGGTATATATGTCTGACAGTAAAGGACTTTTCTTCTACACGCAAAGTTATCAGATTTACTAAACCAATTCCGGCAAACTATCAATCGCTTTTTGTTTCAGTTCATCTACGGCACGGGTATATTTTTCGGTATGTTCGAGGCCACTATGTCCCAGTAAACTTGCAACAGTTTTGATATTAGCTCCATTGTTCAATATATTTACAGCAAAGGAATGACGGGCGCAATGCCATGTAATATGTTTTTGAATACCTGCCCGTTTTACCCATTTTTTCACCGATTTAAGACACATAGTTTGGCTCGGGAGATTGAAAAGATTAGTGTCAATTTGTCTCCCATCTTCATTAATCTCAGGGTTTCCGACAAGGGATAGTAATCCATCATTAAGCGGAATAGTTACCCAACTTTTGGAACTATGCCCTTCCGTTTTTTTCTGATTAAAGGTTAGGAGTTTATTGGAGAAATCAACATTGCCGTATCGTAAGTCTTTTACATCGCAATATCTTATCCCCGTGTAGAGACAAAATATAAAAGCACGTCTCACATCCTTATTTTGTTGCGGATAGGTAGTTTCTATCAGTTTCTTCATTTCATCCACACTAAGAATATCTTTTTTCAGGGATTCCTCGTCTGTTTTGCAGACAACACCCTGACACGGATTTTTAGGTAAATAGTTTTTCTCAACCAAATGCCTTACGATTTTCTTAAACCTTTTATAATAAGTGAATGCACCGCTACCATGTCCTCTACTTTGAAGATATTCCACAAATTTGATCATCAGATCTTTATTAAGTTGCTCCGGAAAAATCCTTATTTTACATTCCGGATATTCAATAGCGATAAAATCTTTGAATCGGTTGATGGCTCCTTTCACCATCCGGATATCTTTCTTTGTGTAATCGGCGTAATAGGCATCCATACAATCAAAAATATTCACTTTTTTAGAGGTGTTCAGCCGATATCCGGTTTTAGTATCTTTCAGTTGTTGTTCCCGCTCAAATCGAATCTTTTTGGCTAATTCCAAAGTTTCCTTATTGGTTTGTCTCTCGATGGGCGTACGTGGATTTTTCAACAGATACAATTGTAGAGCTTCTTTTCTCCGGTCTTTTCTAATAATTTCAGTGTCGTTTTCATCATCATATGACTTTGAATATCCCCAATAGTATTCGAGATACAAGCTATAAGTCCCGTTCTTTAATTCCTTCTTAATCAATTTAGGGTTATCCGTACTTTTTCCTTCTATTTTTCTCATAATTTCTCTTGCTTAATTACCTCACAAAGATATAAATAGATCTCTAAACCCGGGGCGCCAAAGGGGCGCCAAAAACGACCAAACAAGGGTAAAAATGGGATAATAAGAAAATTATAAGAAAATTCAAAATATTGAATATCAATTATATAATTGTTTTAGTTTTCTTATTTTTGATGGATTATATTCTCGCCGGGTGTACTAAAAACAGTAAAAACCCACATGGTAGTGACCACGTGGGTTTTTGCATTGTATGCTGTCACAGATGACTAGATGGATATTCTAGCATAGTTCATTTCAATCCCGGGTCGTTAAAGGTATCACCCTGGCGGATGTCACCGGTCTCCATCCCCTTGCGGAACCAATAGGTGCGCTGTGCAGCGGTGCCATGAGTGAATGAGTCGGGTACGCTGTATCCCATGGAGCGCTTCTGGATTGTATCG
>JBAZIG010000020.1:0-13852 GCA_041651955.1 Minisyncoccota bacterium
GCTGCTCTCCCCCCAGAATGAGTTCCAGTTTTTCTTTGAGCTTAAGAGCAGCACTCAGCAAGCCATCAGCTCCGCTTTCTCCGGACTTGAGCTTGGCTTCGCATTGCCGGATCCAGTCTCCCAGATAGGTGTATATAAGCTTTTTTAGGGTTTCCTTATCTAATTTATGGTAATTAACCAGGGCAGAAAAACCATCTTTGCGTCCATCCCAAATGTGCCATATAAAGGGACGGTTTTTAAAGACTTTGCAGTGTTGGGAGAAAAACTCATTGCGCAGCCAGTCTTCCAGGTTGTTGTTCTTGGCCCCGGCTTGTTTAAGCAATTCTGCCAATACTGTGTTATTCCAATTATCGCCCCAAGTTTTTTGTAATAGTTGTCTAAGCCGTTCAGACCCTTGCTGCTCGCTATATACAGGTGGAATACACACAATGCCGTCTTCATCAAAAGGCAGATACAACTCTTTTACTTGTTTTATCAGGTCCCTAGCTTCATCACTCAACTCCATTTCTTCATCGCTCTCGGCAGGCCATCGGTAGCCTAACAAACGGGCCATTGCTACTTGCAATGCTTGATCACAATTAGTAGGATTTCCATGAAAATGCCACTGATCACAGTCTATTGTATTTAGTTTGAATGACAATCCATCTATTTTATTCTCATTTGCATAGTTTTTCCAATCATAAAAATTGAACTTTACTTTCTCAAAATATCTTGGTTCAATACTTAACTTCTGATTTAGTTTTTTAATTTTAGATTGAAACTCTTGTGAATTGAAAAAGTGCCATAGAGGTTGTTTGTAACTCTCTTTTTTTGCTATAATAACGCCTACATTTGCAGAATATATTTCACCTAAGTATACTGATGTTCTAATGGTACTCATAGAGTTTATTACAATCCCATATTTTCCCCAGTTTGGTTTTCCACGCCTCCAACTTTGAATAGAATGATTATAATCTTTCATCATCTCAGCAATTTGAGATATAATTCCTTCCTCATTTTGCCAATAAATAATTTCTGCACGTCCTCTTGTTCCACCTTCTCTGTCTACAGTGCTTAAAAAATATTCCCAGTCTGAATCTAATTCGCCTAATTCCCAGAAAAAGCGGATAAACCAATTAGTTTCTCCTGTTGAAAGACCACGAAGTGCTGAACAGTACTTACCTACATATTCTTCCGTTCCACTTAGTGAAAAATCGATAATTGAATCCTTATTGTTTATCTGATCATGCTGCCTTATTGCTTGCAGGGATTGAGTACTAATCATCTCGAATTTACTACTGTAGACATTAACATCTCCTAAATCAATCGTGTAGATATAATTACTAAGTTGATTAAGTTTCTTTAAGCTACTTATCGACAATAGTACTTGTACAACTTCTCCTGATATTTCTTGAAATGCTCCTGAGCCAAGACGTGCCATTAAATGAAATGTATTGTCCAATAAGTACTGTTTTCGAAAATGCCTTTCTCTTGACTGAAAAAGCCATCCTTGGGGGCTGACTAATGAAAGATATGTATTGCGTTCATTGCACTGTGTCTTTTTTAATCTTTCAATAAACACAAATGCTAGATCATTTTTACATTTATCATAGTATTTATCAATAAATTCCCTTAGTATATCCGAGTACTTTAAAACGCCCAAATAAGGCACATTAGTAATTACTAGATTATAATTATTTACTAATATTTCCCCAGCTTTGGCAATCCCTGCCGCCATTATACCCCGTTCCAGCACTTCGTTATCGCGTTCGTTTTCCAGCGCTTTTTTCAATACCGGTTGCAACTGGTCAAAACTGGCGGTAAAGGCATCGGCTTTTATGGTGGTGGGGTCTAAAAGGCTTCCTAATTCGGGAGCTAACTGGAAATGGTCGTATAGTGCACGCATCCCGTTTTCCATACGGTAACGGTCGTTTTCGTTTTCAACATTGCCAACCAATTTCATCCAGTCCTCTACTTTTCCTTTGGGAGCAATGCCGCTACAGGCGAGGTTCATTTCGGGAAGTTCTTTGTAATGTCCGCAAAACTTCCAGGCAGTGAGGGCAAGGTTAAAGGCGGCTATCTGGGTGCATCGGGGGTCAATTTCCAGTCCGTGGAGGTTTTCGGCAATCACTCTGTCGGTGGCTTGTTCTTTGGTCAGCCCTTCTTCGTGCATCCGCAGGGCAGCAAAAACATTAAACAGCGAGCACACAAAATGGCCGGAGCCCATACAGGGGTCTAAAGAAGTTACTTCGGCTGTTTTGTCGGGCCAGCCTTCAAATTTGCCGGCAGCCGGAGTGCCATCCTCTAAAGTTCGCAGGTATTCGAAACGATAAGGAGGAGTAACTCCCGGATTTCGGCTTACCCACCAGGCACCAATCGTATTGTCAATCAGGAAGTTAACCATGTAGGGCTCGGTAAACAACTGGGTAACTGCAGGCAGGCGTTTGCCGTCAATTTTATCACCGCTTGCATTGATGGCGGCTTTGGCTTCGCTTTGCCAGAACTGATATACCCAGCCCAAAGCATCATCGGCAGTGAATATTTCCGGTTCAAGTGCATTTAGTATGCTTTCTAAGGCTATTCGATCGTTGGGAGCAAAAGTGATTTGCATCAATGGGTCGCCCACCCTAAAGATTGCAGGAAGCATGTGTGAGGCATACGTAGATGCTGCCTCCCACTTATCGGCATAACCTTCTTCAGAGGCAAGTTCTTCCAGTTCTTCCAAGGTGACCGCAACACCCATGGTGGGATGCATAAGCAGATTGTTGGCCTCGAGAAAACGGGCAAACAAGATCTTATGCCAATATTCATAAGCCAGCTCGTAGGCGAGGTTTTGTATTTCGTGGCTTCCATTAGGAAGCTTAACATCACCCAGCAAACGTGCTTTGGCTCTTAGGTTATTGCGCAAGGCACGTTGCTCGCGGCTTTGATGCATAAAAGGCTCCGGCTGATCAACAGCCAGGTTTTTCAAACTGTTTATGGCGCCTTCTTCCGCTGTATTGCGTGCTTTAACAACTGCTTTTTCAAGGATGCTTCGCTGCTGTGATGTGAGTACTGCCATGGCTTTTTATTTTAAAATAACCGATTTACCGCTGTCAAGCAGTGCCTTGATCTCCTGTTTTACTTTTTCCAAATACGTGTCAAGTTCTGTTGCATTGACGATCGTTTGTTTGGGTAATCGATACGAGTGGGCATCGGGGACGGCTATTCTCATAGCTTCTTCCAAAGCAGCTCTGAATTGTTCGGGCAAGGCCGATATCTTTGTTTGCCATTGGTCCAGTGATGTGTTTTTCAACTCATTGTTTATGCCTTTAGCATCCAGCTCCTTGATTTCGGGTTTTGACAACAATTGATGTTTATGCAATATGGCATGTTTCTGTTCGGGTATAAGTTTTTTGAAGTATTCGTTGGCCTGCAATTCATCCATATTCTTCTTATACACATCCAGAAACTTATTTTTGGCGTCGTTTAATAAGTTTTTCAGAAAGTCACTTATCCTTGCCAGCAGCGGTTCGATCAAATCAGGTTCATGGAACAGCAACCTGTCGGTGCGGATGGCTTCAATCTGTTCAAGAATATCATCTGCTCCGTTGGAAACAGGAATGTACTCTTCCAGATCAGAAAGTAAGCCCCATAAAGTCAAACGTGTTTTTGTGATCTTCTCCTTCTTTTGCCATTCGGAAACCTTTAATGAAAGATCGGCCTGTTCATCCAAAATCCTGCGAAGCCGTTCATTGCCATCCAGATTTTCAATATCTTTAATAAATTGAATATTAATGGGTTCGGGAAGCGGAACTGTGCCACTTATAGTGTCAGCCAATTGTTTCAACAGCGAAAGGTAAGTGTGAGAGGTTGGCAATTCATTGTTTGGCTTGCAGGAAATTCCGGCATCCTGGTATAGCTTGCGAAGCTTTATTTTTTCCGCTGCCGAGATGGTATGTACTTCCTTTTTAAATGTTGATGCATTGATGTTGGCCGGTTTCAGATTCGCTTCATTTGTAGATATGAGCTCTGCATTTTTAAGCGCTATAATAATCGTATCAATGGCATCCTGGCTCCAACCATAGGGAGATCTCATGAAATGATTGCGAATATCTTTACCTGTTTTTGAGCTATTGCCAATAAAACGTAATGTGTCTACCGAGGCAGGATAGTCTTTGACATCGCCATTGAAGTTTATTTTTTTCAGGGCTTCTGTATCCCCTTCCTGTGCTTTGCGCAATGCTTTGTCCCAATCCTTATCATCGGCCTTGCTTTTAAATTCCGGGAATTGCCTGTCGGCAATCCCTTTTAGGGCAGTTTCAATATTTTCACGTAAAGATCCTGCATTGACTTCAGTTCCACCGGCAAGGTACACTAACGATTCGTCATAAATCTTATCAATGATATCCTGAATGGCCTTGAGGGCATTGTTTTTTCTGGTTTCCATCCCCTTTTTTGCCTGTTGGCCTTCAGGGGTATTGGGCAGTCCTTTGGTATCTATAGTGTCTTTTGCAGCAAGAAATTTAATGATCTCACTTCTTAGGTCGGCATCACGCAATTTCTTGACATAGATATAGGCTAAGGGAACATCCGGCCCTTCACCACGAATCTCATTCAATACAATGGCTTCGTTCTCCTGCCAGCCGTCACGGAGCCATAAATTAAGACGGCTTTCGGTATTGGGTTTTTCCATTTTATCCCAAATCTCGAAATCACGTTTTAGTTTTGAATTGCCATGCAGGATATTTATTGTTTTGGTCTTGTCTTTAAAAAGTTCAAGTATGTTATTTTGCCTCAGCGTTTGTATTTTATCATCCCCTTTTGCGTTTATGGAAACGGCGTTCTTTGTATATTCCTGCTCCCATTCAGCCCCTTCTTTTGTTTGCAACTTAAATTCATCGCCCACAGGCATGAGTACTTTATCCTTTTCTACCAGTTTTTTCAGCAGTTCTTTCACTTTATTTCTAAAAGCATCGGTTGGCTCGTTCAGGTTGTCAATCAAAAGGTCTGCAATAGTATTGGCGTTGGATTTGGGAAGAGTGCCTTGTGTGTCTTTTGGTAGCTGGTCCAACAGGAAAACAACACTCAGAATCCTTCCTTCCAGTAAACTGTCTCCTCCTTTAGCTTTTCTCGCTTCTATCAGGTTATTGGTTTCCTGGAGAAGCAAGGCACCTTGTAGGAGGTCTCGTTGCTTTTGCTCAAAAATAAAATCACCTGGGATAATGTGTCCAAGGTCTTTATCGGCCAGTGCCTTTACGCAATCGTTCACCACCCTTATCTGGCTTCTTAGCTGCCCGGTTGTGCCGGCCACATCAATTACCTGAAGGATCTTTTTCCAGAACTTTCTGATGGGTGGAATCAATGGATAATCGGCTACTGCCGTTTTTCGGTCTTCGGTGGTATAGCCAAAAGTTGTCCCTTCCAGGGTGCGGGAAATTTCTCCCATCGAGGACTCAATTTTTTTATCGATTGCAGCAACTACACTCGGTTTCTTTTCTAGAATAGTCTTTCGGGTGACCGTTTCCACATCTGTATCGGATAGCAGAACCTTAACTGAAAAACGGGCTTGCAAAGGTTGTAGCTGTGGCGTTTCTGCAAGGGCATTCTGACCCGTACCAACCAGGAGCAATCTGCCTTCAAAATTACTGCATACATCCTGCGCCAAATTTTGAATGTCGATGGTCTTGTTTCCATCCTGTCCGATAAATTGTTGCACTTCGTCCAGGACGATGATCGTACAGGGAATTTTATCCCCATAGAATAAAGGAAACACTTCGGTTTTTAATGTATTGATGAATTGATCTCTGCTTATCGTATCCTGCCGCTTAAAGTTGATTTTGAAATTTTCTTTGACTTTTGCTTCATTCTCGGCAAAATCGGGCTTGATCTGCAAAACGGCTTTAGCAAGTGCCGTAGACACAAACAGGTTCTCATATTCTTTAACAAAGTCTTTCCCTTGCGCTTCAATGATATTCTTCAAATCGTCATAAATACCTTCCTGTTTTGCCCAATAGACGAATTTAAAATGGTGAAACTGGGGCGGTAATCCCAAGGCATTAAGCACCAATTGCAAAAACGAATACCGTATATCAGCCGAAGGAAAATCCTTCAAGGTGCCAACAATAGATAATTTGCCATGAATATCCTGTTTTCTTTCTAATTCAACAAACAGATCTCTAATGTCCTGAGGCAGCGGCTTTATTGTCCTGGCAGTTTCACCATTTTGAAATTTGTAATCTTGCCATAAATACCCCAGCATTTTAACCAGATGTGATTTACCACTGCCAAAGAAACCACTAACCCATACAGCAGGCTGTTTAGGCTGGTCAATAAATTTTAAATATGTATCCAGTATTCTGTATAAACCCTTCTGGTATTCCCCCTCACACACAAATGTTTTCAATTCATGACGTAAAGTTGCCAATCCATTGTTGTCTTTGGAAATATTGATTTCTACAACACCATCATTTAGGAGGTTGTTTTCTTCGGGGTTAAGATTGAAAAGCTCTTTATTCTTCATCTCTATCTATTTAAGCGGTTATTGGTCTTGCTAAGTAACTCCAGCCATCTCTGGCATTAAGCAACCTGAATTGATTTTTTTCAAACTCGCCAGGGAAGAATACCAGTAACCGTCCTTTTACTTCTGTCGCAATGTGATTTAACAGGTCGGAAAGACGGGCAAATCCAAAAAGAGAAGCCACGTCGGTAAATGCAAGAACGGTTTCTTCATCGTTTTTATTTTCCTTGATTGTGCTTATGGTATAATCAATTGCATAAGATTTGAATTCAAATTCCAATTGATCTACCAACGCCTCCGGGTCAAGGAAATATTCCTCCCTGTATTCATGTGAAACCATCCATTTTGGAAAGCAGTCTTTCAATGATATGACAACCCATTTCTTTCCTGCTTTTTTTGTGACATTTTCGAAATCACTTAGACGAAAATCTACTTTCCTTTGAACATCCGGGTCATAGACCAAAAACCAAATCCGTTCCTGAGCAGAGAGGGTTTCTTCCCATTTTCCGCTTACTACCTTATCGTAGGCTTGTATTAAGCCATCAACATTGTTAGCCATTATTGCATTGTCTTAATCTGATTTTCAAAAGAAATAACTGTGACAGCTCCTCCATACTGGTATTGTAACAAATCTCTTTTTGACGCTTCTTTTATCAATTCCCTAAGGTCTTCAGTATTTAATGCCAGTGCCTTGACCGACTTACTTAACAGAATATAATCACCTCTATCTCCATTTAAAAAAGAAAGTAATAATGCAAATGCTACTGTAAAGTAGTCTTGCTCTGGTTGGACCCTTATGTTTTTCACTTTTCCCTGGATATATCCGGCCTGTTTCCATGAACTGGAAATATTTTGAGCAGTACTGCGTCTTGTGTTGGCTGAATAATTTCCGGGATGGTATTTCTCAATATTTTCATCAAATCTTTCAATAGCAACTCTTTCACCGATTCTGGTATCAATAACAACATCAATGCTTTCCCGAAGAAGAAAATCATTGGATATAGCGTACAAGAGAGTAATAATACTTTTCTTTTCGTTATCCACCAACTTCCAATAGTGTTTAAGACATCTAAACCTTATATCTTCCAAATCAAACCCATACAACTGCTTTAAATAACGATTTGTCTTTAAAAGATTATTGCTGGAGCGTTTGTTAGTAACATTTGCATTAAGAATAGCATCAAAATCATCATTTTCAACACCATGGTTCATAACATGAGAAAGTTCGGCAAACATGATTGTTCTGGAAGTATGTATCGTGTTATTTTGTTTCATGGATCTCTGTTTTGTCAGTCTTTTTCAAATTCTCTTAGTGTTTTGCCATCCTTTTGTTTCCACTCTGTCAATCCGTTGGCACTTCTTCCCATCACAGTAATAGCTGCTGTAGAGGGACTACTGAATATGTAATCCTCCGCAAATTCATAATATTCTCCTTTTTCGATTAAAACACCGTTGGCGATCAATGTTTCTCTTAATGTAATGAAACTTGGAGCCATAGAGATTACAACCGTTCCAGCGACTTTTGAACCTTTGAAAACGACAAATCCGTCAGAAGTTGGTTTCCCTTGGGCATCGGCTCCTCGCGCAGCTTTTATGAAAAAAATATCATGCTTTTGTTGCGGCTGTAATTCTCTTTTTGCTTCAAACACCTTATGACCAAGCGTGTTTACCAGCAATTTTATATTTTCAATAAATTCTTCCATCTCAGCTTTATCGAGTTCTGAAATTGAAGATTGTGTTGGTATAACAGAATTTTGAAGTTCATAACGTTTTGTCGAGAGGGCAATATTATGAAGACGATTCTCAAGATATTTGATATGAGCCTTGTTTAAGTTATCGTCCTTGCTTATAAAGACTATTGCTTCATTCCAAAAATCTTTTTGATTCAGGTGCTGAGATAGCCGCTTAAAAACAATTTCAGCTTCACCAATGTAAACTAGATCTTTGCCTTCTTCATTTTTTCCGAAGAGCAAATAGATACCTGTATTCATTAAATCGTCGCGATCGATGCATTCCTTGATCATTATTCGTGGAATTTTGTAGGCTTTCCCACTCCAGTTAGAGAGTTCACAGCTCATTCGACCATTTGGATCACCATCAATAAGGAATATTTTGATTGTCTTACCGAACTTCATTATAGCTATAAATCAGAGTTTTTTGTAGTTATTTACAAAAAATCAATTGTGTACTTCCCGACATATAAATCAATCTCTTTGGTGTATTGATTGTTTATTGGTCCAAGAATCTCATTCTTGCTCACATTTACATAACAGCCGTTTGATATAAAACGGACGAAATAATCAAAATCACTTGCATTAAGAGTAATTTTTTGATTTATTGTTTTGTTACTATGAAACTCCTGAACAATTAAAAAAACTGTTTTGATTTTATTTCTAATAGCTTCTTCAATTGCCCCAGCCAACCAATATGTCAACTGATATCTTAATTCTAAAAATTCAGCTTTGTTATCAAATCTGTTATACAGCTCGATTATTCTATCCATTTTTTTTGATTCACTCTTAACTCTTTTCTCAAGGAGGCTTTCAATCCACTCAGTATAAACATAATTATTACCAAATTGTTCATCTGCTTTTCCTTCGATAGAAACGAATATTTTTTCCTTATTGTCCGATGCATAAAGGCACAAATCATTTTTGCGCGGATTCCGATAATTATCAAATTTGGTAGCTATTTCAGGTAAGGCATAATCAAAAGTCATGTCTTTTTTCACCTTTTGTAAAAAGGACTGAAAATCACTTTGTTTCTGACTGTTTGTCCAGAATTTTGCCATTTCTAAAGCACTACGCTTATCAACCCATTGTTTTTTTGGGTTGGCAGGAGGACAATTTTTAAACCATTCGTCAACAGTGCAAATCTCCGTTGTCTTTTGTCTATTTTTATAAATTTTCATCTTGTAGAAAATTAATTATTAATGATTTGTTGAATATATTATCTTCTTTCAAGATTGCTCACTGGGTTCTGAATGTACTCCATAGTAAAGTTCAATTCTAACAAAAAGGATAGTTATAAATTTCTATCTGCAATCTGTAAAGTTAATCGTTTGGATGGTTATTATCAAGTGCTTTTTATCTATTTCATTCATTTACAACAAATCCAAAGGCTCTCACGACCAAAATCAAACCCAAACCGACCGGAATCAAAGTAATATTGGCAAAATCCTTTGTTTTTTGTGTTTGTTTGAGGAATAGGTTAAATTTATATTTTCTTACCATACAATATCAATACTTCATATTAAATGGGTCATAGGGCAAAGGGAAAAGGATCGGTTGAAACAAAACACTATTATATATACTTGAGATGAACAAATGCTATTTATTTTTATTTGTGATGGTTACCTTATATGCCTGTACCCCACAAGAAACATTATTGATCGCTGATGTCTCCACAGGAGAAATTACAAATATTACGACCACCGCAGCCAACTGTTCTGGCAATGTAATTGCGGATAGTGGTTTTTCTGTGGCAGCCAGGGGTATATGTTGGAACACCTCAGGAAGTCCTACTATTTCAGATTTTAGGACTATAGATGGTACTGGTCTTGGCACGTATACCAGCAACCTGAGTGGCCTTCTACCAAATACCACTTATTATGTAAGAGCCTATGCTACAAACTCAGAAGGCACTGCCTATGGTGAGGAGAAGTCGTTTACAACAGTTCCTGATACAGACATTGAGTTTGGTTCATTTACCGATTCCAGAGACGGGAAGATATACCAAACAGTAACCATTAACGCTCAGGAGTGGGTGGCCGAAAATCTGGCGTATTTACCTGCGGTTAGTAGACCTCACCTTGGGTCAGAAACAGATGCACTATATTATGTATACGATTACGATGGTTCAAATGCAGAGGTTGCTAAGGAAACAGCCAATTACGATATTTACGGCGTTTTGTATAACTGGCCGGCTGCATTGACTGCTTGTCCTGAGGGTTGGCATTTACCAAGTGATGCAGAATGGACACAGCTTACTGATTACCTGGGAGGAGAAGATGTTGCCGGAGGCAAAATGAAAGAAACAGGAACTACACATTGGAGAAATCCAAATACAGGAGCAACTAATGCATGCGGTTTTACTACATTGCCAAGTGGCTGTCTTACTACAGATTTTTACGATCTTAACTATGGCGGGTATTTCTGGTCTTCTTCTGTAAACGACATACATGGTGCTTGGTACATAAGTTTGAGCAACTACAATACGAATGTGTCCTGTGCCAGCGATAAGACGCATGTTGGTTTTAGTGTTCGATGCGTCAAAGATAATTTCAACACACAACCAATTGTAATCACAGGTCGGGTTAACAACATTACGGCTACAACTGCGACATGTGTTGGTTTTGTAACGTCGACAGGTGGCAATTCCGTTACTGCCAGTGGCGTCTGTTGGAGCACCTCTGAGAATCCCACAATGTCAAATTCAAAGACAACAGATGGTGCTGATCTGGGACCTTATACCAGCAATATTACCGGTCTTTCTCCGAACACGACTTATTATGTAAGGACATATGCAACCAACGCCAAAGGGACTTCCTATGGACAACAGAGATCATTTATTACATATAATACATTAACTGATTCCCGTGATGGCAATATTTATAAAACATTAGTGATCGGCAACCAAGTGTGGATGGCAGAAAACCTGGCGTATTTACCTGAAGTAAGTCCATCTTCTTCAGAGTCCAACATTGAGCCTTACTATTATGTTTACGGCTATCAAAGCACAAATGTTTCTGCGGCTAAGGCAACAACTAACTACAATACATATGGAGTTTTATATAACTGGCCGGCTGCATTGACTGCTTGTCCTGAGGGTTGGCATTTACCTAACGTCTCAGATTGTATTCAAATATTAAACTACCTTGGAGGTGAAGATGTAGCAGGTGGAAAATTGAAAGAAAGTGGAACCGAGCATTGGGGTCCTTCAAACACAGAAGCAACCAATGAAAGTGGTTTCACTGCCCTCCCGGGAGGGCTGCGTTACATATCTCGCTTCTCAAGTGTTGGTAACTCTGGTTATTGGTGGACTTCTAGCGAGAATTCATCAGGTGAAGCCCGATTCAATATGATTGTAAGTGCGAGCAATATCTGGTGGTTTCTAGATAATGGCTACACTAAAGATATTGGAATGTCTATTCGTTGCGTTAAGGATTAAGTGTGCCCAGAGGCTATTACAGGGCGCACAGTCACAATGCGCTAATCAACTGTAACAGTGAACTAGAAACAAGATGGTGAAATTTTATTAACGACCAGAAAGAGTCTCGAAAGAAAGGTAAGACTGCGGAAGTCAAGCGAACGGACTGTATGATCTACTCTACAGAGAACGACAAGGAACCGGAAAAAAGACGAGCAACCGGCAGGTGCCAACAGGGGAATCTGCCAAACCACCCGACGGTGCTTTTATCCAACGATAGAGGTGTTGAAAGGAACGGGAAAAGGGGTGATGAAAGAAACACCTCAGGTGTTTGCACAAGAGCTGAACAAAAGTGAACAGTTCGATGAGGTGTCGAAAAGTATACAGACAGTTCAGAAACCGGAATAATTCAGCTAACATTTTTTAGTAGTAAAAAAGTTGTTCCACTCCCCTCGAAATCATTGAGCATATAGACATAAGTACTTTTTACATCAACTTAGACCAACTTCATGCCAACTCCACTGAAGTTGGTCTAATTTTTACAAAAATCGTACGAATATGTGTGTGAGATTTTCAAAGTCAGTATATTATTCTTTGTTTATTTTAATGTATATTTGCGGTAATTATTACCGCTATGGCAACAAAAATTAAACAAATTCTTCAGAAGGTACCACGTAATGCCGTGTTATTTTCTTCCTGGCTTTCAGAAAACGGAATAGACAGGAAGGAGCAAACTTTATATGTGCGCAGTGGCTGGATAGAAAGAATTTCGCAAGGCGTATATAAGTTTGCCGGGGAGACCCCTACTGTATACTCAATACTTTCGTCCTATAACTCTCAGCTTTATAAAAGGACTCATATTGGTGCTTCGACAGCTCTCGATGTGCGCGGATATTCCCATTTTGTGGCAATGGGCAAACCTTTGGCCTATATCTTTTCATCGAAAAATCAAAGGATTCCATCATGGTTTGAAAAAGGGGAATGGGATATGTCTGTCAGGTATTTCTCATCGTCTGCTTTTGGAGAGACTGAGGTTGGATTGGAGATGATGATGATAGATGGGAGCCAGGTGCTTTTGTCTTCTCCCGAGAGAGCCTTTATGGAATGCCTGCACCTTTCCCCGGTTAATTATTTTTTGATGGACATCTATTATGTGATGGAGATGCTCACTACGCTGCGTCCAAATCTGGTCCAGGAGCTTCTTGAGGCATGTACCTCGGTAAAGGTCAAGAGATTGTTTCTATATATGGCAGAGAAGTCAGGCCATTCCTGGTTTAAAGCTATAAACACTGGTGTGATAGCATTGGGAAGCGGCAAGCGTGTATGTGCTTCCAATGGAAAATACATAGGTAAATATGACATAACCATACCAAGAGAACTGGCGGACTATGAATAATAACTATGCGCAAAAGGTAGAGCTTCTGTTGAGAATGATGCCCATTATTACCGATGAAGGAGTGTTTGCAGTGCATGGAGGCTCAGCCATCAATCTGTTTTTGAAAGATTTGCCCCGCTACTCGGTAGATATTGATTTAACCTATATTCCTTTGGAAGACAGGCAGACCAGCATCTCCAATATTAATGCTCATCTGAAAGCAATATCTGACAGAGCCAAAAGGTCATTAAAAGGCATACACATTGTGCCAAATCCTGCGACCTGTAAACTTTTATGTGAATACCGAGGGAAGCAAATCAAGATAGAAGTCAATCAGACTAAGCGCGGCATCATAGGAGGTAATGTACTCAGACTGCCTCTTTGCAGCAAGGCCCAAGAAGAATTCGGTTTGTACTGTGAAGCCGATATTGTGCCCAAAACACTTCTTTATGGAGGCAAAATGGCGGCCGCATTATCCAGGCAGCATCCCCGTGACCTGTTCGATATAAAATATATGGATATGCCAATATTGGAAGCGAAAGAGGGCTTTTTGTTTTGTTTATTGGGCAGTGACCGTCCGATACACGAATCACTTGATCCTGTTTTTATTGATCAACGCGAAGCACTTCATAATCAATTTGAGGGTATGACGGATATACCCTTTACCTACGAAGAGTATGAGGAAACTCGTAACAAACTTATTAAAAGCGTCAACGGGTTACTGAATGACAACGATAAACGATTCTTGATTGGCTTCGAAATGGCAGAACCGGATTGGGAGCATTTTGAATACTCATATTTTGAAAAATATCCGTCTGTTCAATGGAAGCTTATTAACCTCCTGAAATTGA